>NZ_JAJEQD010000003.1:0-182757 GCF_020687175.1 Veillonella fallax
AACTTAAAATAGCGATGGAGCCAGTAATTTACTGGCTCCATCGCCTATAAAACCAACACGTTTTGTCCTATAACCCTTAAATAGCAACTAGCACAACAAAAAGGACAGAGTTGCCGCTCTGTCCTTTTTTCGTGTTTCCACAATAGATTATCGGCATTCGTTTCCCTTTGCCTAACGTTATTATAACATAGAGAAATAAAATAAAAAAGCCGTCCTATAGGACGGCTAGTTTTATTATTTACGAAGACCAAGACGTTCGATAAGGGAACGGTAACGTTCGATATCTTTACGACGAAGGTAGTCAAGCATGTTACGGCGTTGACCAACCAATTTCAACAAACCACGACGGGAATGATGGTCTTTTTTGTGTTCTTTCAAGTGATCTGTTAAGTATTGGATGCGGCTTGTCAAAATCGCAACTTGTACTTCTGGAGAACCAGTGTCACCTTCATGAGTAGCGTATTCTTTAATTACTGCTAATTTAGCTTCTGTAGTTAACATTAATGTTACCTCCTAAAAAATAAATAATCCCGATAAGCTTAAGTAACCGTTGGAGATTCGAATACTTCGCTTACGATATGTCTTACGACCTTATTTAGTATACAGTATGTTCCGTAACTTGTAAAGATATGTCATAAATAAAAGAGGGCCACAGCCCTCTTTTATTATTTTGCACCAAGCATCATACGGTCACTTAATGCACCTTCACCAGCTACTTCAAATTTTTGTAATAAATCAGCAACTGTTAATTTTTTCTTTTCTTCCCCTTTTACATCATAAATAATGCGACCAGCATCCATCATGATGAGGCGATTACCGAAGCGCAATGCATCGCGCATATTATGGGTAATCATAAGAGTTGTTAAGTTATGTTCTGCCACGAGTTTATCTGTTAATTGCAAAACATTTTCTGCCGTCTTAGGGTCAAGAGCCGCCGTATGTTCGTCAAGTAATAAAAGTTCAGGACGAAGCATAGTAGCCATCAACAATGTAATGGATTGGCGTTGACCACCAGATAACAAGCCCATACGAGCAGATAAGCGGTCTTCAAGCCCTAAACCTAATAGTGCAAGGCGTTCTTTGAAGAATGCTTGTTCGCTATCTTTGAAAGCCCATTTAAGACCTAAGTTTTTACCACGTCGCATAGCAAGGATCAAATTTTCCTCAATTTGCATGTTACCTGCCGTACCAACCATAGGGTCTTGGAATACACGGCCAATGTATTTAGCACGTTTGTATTCCGGCATTTTAGTAACATCAATATCATTAATTGTGATAGAACCTTCATCTACCGGGAATACACCAGCGATGGAGTTTAGCAACGTACTTTTACCAGCACCATTACCACCAATTACAGTACAGAAATCGCCTTCTTCTAAACGAAGATCAATACCTTGAAGAGCAGTTTTTTCATTGATTGTGCCCTTAAAGAAGGTTTTTACCATATTTTTTACTTCTAACATAGTGTCCTCCTCAACGAGCCAACCATTTTGCTTTCAATGTAGGCAAGGAAAGCGCGATGGCAACAAGAATAGCAGTGAATAATTTCAAATCGTTTGGTGGCATCCCCATATAGAGTACAGCCGCAATAACGATACGATATACGATAGAACCAAGTACTACAGCGATGAGGCTACGTACAAAGGATTTTGTACCAAATACTACCTCACCGATAATTACGGAAGCCAAACCGATTACGATGGTACCAATACCCATACCTACGTCGGCAAAGCCTTGGAATTGGCCAATCAATGCACCAGACATACCAACAAAACCGTTGGAAATCAAAAGACCAAGAACGATCATGTTGTCTGTGTTTACGCCTTGGGCGCGAATCATTTGAGGGTTAACACCTGTTGCACGTAATGCTGTACCAATTTCAGTACCGAAGAACCAGAATAGTAATAAGCAAACTACAACAGCTACGATGATACCTACGATAGCTGCAGACCACATATTGGCTGTATGAAGTACACTACCAATAATTGTATAAATTGTATCCATACGAAGCAAAGATACGTTAGCTTTACCCATAATATGAAGATTAATGGAGTATAAAGCAATCATTGTTAAGATACCAGCTAGCAATGCAGGAATCTTCAATTTAGTATGAATCCAGCCTGTTACAGCACCTGCGGCCATACCGCCAATGCCGGCAATCAAGATAGATAGGATTGGGTTCATACCACTTGTAATTAAAATTGCAGAAATGGCCGCCCCCATTGGAAACGTACCTTCTACAGTTAAGTCAGCCACATCTAATACACGGAAGGTTATAAATACACCAACCGCTAACAAAGACCATAAAAGGCCAGTTGTTATGGTGCCTACCACTAAATCTAACATCAAAATCTCCTCTATTGTTTCATATCTTTACGAAGTGCTTCAGGAATTGTGATACCTAATTTTTTAGCACGTTCTTCGTTAACAGTTAACTTAATATCTTTTTGTGTTTCAATGGCTAAATCAGAAATTTTAGCTTCACCAGAAAGCACTTTTGCAGCCATTAAACCAGTTTGATAACCTAATTTATAGTAGTCAACAGAATATGTTGCCACACCACCAGTCATTGTCATACCTTCATCGGCAGCAAATACTGGAATTTTAGCAGCATCAGTAATTTGAGCTAAGTTAGCCATAGCAGATGCCAATACATTATCAGTTGGTGTATAAATAGCTTGTACATCTTGATTTACAAGATTTGTAGCCGCTTGTTGGATATCATTTACGTTAGAAACTGTTGCTTCTACAACAGTGATACCTTTAGTAGCTGCATACGCTTTCATTTTTTCAACTTGAAGTTGGGAGTTGATTTCAGAAGATGTATAAATTGCACCAATACGTTTTACATTTGGTACTAATGCAATAATAAGATCAACCTCTTTTTCTACAGGTGTCATATCAGATGTACCAGATACATTGCCACCTGGATGTTCGTTAGATTGAACGAGTTTTGCTGTAACGTAGTCTGTAATAGCAGTACCCATGATAGGAATATCATGAGATGCGTTTGCCATAGTTTGTGCTGCTGGCGTTGCAATGGCTAATACTAAATCCTTTTTATCAGATACGAAACGTTGAGCAATACTATTCAAATTAGATTGGTCAGCTTGAGCATTTTGTTGGTCCAATTTGATGTTTTCCCCATCTTTATAACCTTTAGATGCAAGGCCATCAACAAAGCCTTTGTTAGCAGCATCAAGGGATGGATGTTCTACCAATTGAATAACGCCGATTTTCTTTTGATCATTAGTTGCTGTATTGGAACCGCAACCAGCTACCATTGCCATAATAGAGATAGCACTAAGTGCTACTGCAATACCTTTTTTCCAGTTCATTTGTAACTCCTTACCAGTTGTGTATTAAATCATAGTTGCTTTGTTCATCAATTCTTCTGGTAATGTGATGCCCAATTTTTGTAATTTATCTTTACTTACAACTAATTTAAATTCTTTTTGCATTTCAATAGGCATATCTTCAATTTTAGCTTCACCAGTTAAAATTTTAGCTGCCATTAAACCTGTTTGGTATCCAAGTTTGTAGTAATCTACGGACAAGGACATTACAGCACCACCTTTTACATGGTTATCTTCGCCGCCAAACACAGGAATTTTTGCTGGGTCAGTAATCGCTACAAGATTGCTCATCGCAGAAGCTACAACATTATCTGTTGGCACATAAATGGCATCTACATGTTGAGATACAAGATTTTGTGCAGCTTGTTGAATATCGTTTACATTAGAAACAGTAACCTCTTCAACCTTAATACCTTTTGTAGCTGCGTAAGCTTTCATTTTCTCGACTTGAATTTGAGAGTTTACTTCACTAGAGCTATAAATTGTGCCGATAGTTTTTGCATTCGGCAATACTTGTAAAATTAAATCAACTTGTTGTTCTACAGGGTTCATATCAGATGTACCAGATACATTGCCGCCAGGATGTTCATTAGATTTAACAAGTTTAGCTGCTTCATAATCAGTAATAGCAGTACCCAAGATTGGAATATCGTGAGTTGCATTCGCCATAGATTGAGCTGCTGGTGTAGCAATCGCTAAAATTAAGTTTTTACGATCAGATACAAAACGCTGTGCAATGCTGTTCAAATTAGATTGATCTGCTTGTGCATTTTGTTGGTCAAAGGTGATTTTATCAGCTAAGCCCTTTTCTTTTAGAGCATCAACAAAACCTTTGTTTGCTGCATCAAGTGCAGGATGTTCTACCAGTTGTACTACGCCAACCTTGTATTCACCATTAGATGTTGTTCCATTGGAGCCACAGCCTGTAAATGCCATTAATGCTGCCGCCGTGAGCGCTAGGGCAATACCTTTTTTTAAATTCATGGGGATTTCCTTCCTATCTGCAATGACTATAATACATCTATTATAAACAAATTTCTTTACTACATCAATGTAGCAGATTAAAGTATTTTACATTTGTCCATTTATAGGACACATAAAAATTTGAAATCCTCTTATTTTTCAAGCGATGCTAACATGTCTTCTGTTAGCTCATTGGCCGCTAAAATATAGTCTTTAAGGGTCCCTTTATCGAGAGCAACCTTCATAACAGGCACTTCAAATGGATCAAGGATAACACACATTAAAATTTCACCTGTTACATAATACCCAACAACAGCTTCCCCTTCTTCAGGATCTAACGTTTCACGCTTTACTGTTACACAGTAAGGTTTCATTACCTGTGCTGCAGCTTCTGCTACCTCTTCACGATTTGCAATATACTCTTCTGCCTTTGTTTCAGGAATATCAAAGATATCCACCTTTACAGTCTTAACCTCTGTAGCCTCTCCCTTAGCTGCCTCTATAGCTGCACCTAAATCTGTTTGCTTCATATATACCTCACATAGAATGGACTTTCACCAATGGTGAAAGCCCCATAATTTTAGATTGATTCATCAGCTGCATTTAAGAATGCAACATAGCAATGTTTAGCCTCGTAAATATCCGCCTTAGACGTAACCTCCCATGGAGCATGCATGCTAAGCACGGCTACGCCACAGTCGATAACATTCATACCGTATAAGGCCATGATGTACGCAATGGTACCACCACCGCCAAGGTCAACCTTACCAAGCTCTGCAGTTTGATATGTTACATTATTAGATTCCATGACACGACGAATAAAGCCCATATATTCAGCATTCGCATCATTGGAACCAGATTTACCACGAGAACCAGTAAATTTATTGAATACAACACCCATACCTAGGTAAGATGCATTTTTCTTTTCGAAAGCAGATGCATATAGCGGATCATAGCCAGCACTAACGTCGGAAGATAACATACGAGAATTTTCCAATGTACGTCGTACACTTACAGAGTTAGGTTTTCCCATAAGGGTAAGCACTTCTGCTACTGCATTTTCAAAGAAACGAGATTGCATACCAGTAGCGCCCACAGAACCTATTTCCTCTTTATCTACAAGCAAACAACAAGTCGTACGTTTTACATTGTCTACCTCAAGCATAGCCACTAAAGATGTATACGCACAAACGCGATCATCTTGACCATAAGCCATAACCATGGAGCGGTCAAAGCCCATATCACGAGCTTTTCCTGCTGGTACGATTTCAAGCTCTGCAGATAACAAATCACGTTCTACGAAGCCATATTCTTTTTCAAGGAGGTTATTAATAAATTTCGTAACCCCTTCTTTTTCTTCATCTTTTACAGGACGACTGCCGATAAGTAAATCGAGGGCCTCCCCTTCAATTACCTTTGCTGCATTCTTTTGCATTTGTTCTTGGCCCAAATGAGGTAACAAGTCAGTAATGCAGAATACAGGGTCATTTTCTTTATCACCAATATTAATATTGATACGTGTGCCATCTGTTTTAACTACAACGCCATGAATAGCAAGAGGCATTGCAACCCAGTGGTATTTCTTAATGCCCCCATAGTAGTGAGTATCCCAAAATACTAAATTACTATCTTCATATTGTGGGTTTTGCTTTACATCGATACGTGGAGAATCAATATGAGCACCTAAAATATTCATACCTAATTCAATATCGTCAGTACCAATATTAAATAAAGCAATGGATTTATCCATATGTGTGTAATAAATCTTGTCACCCGCTTTGATTGGTGTATTGGATTTAATAATATCCTTTAAGTTTACATATCCTTTTGCTTCTGCAAATTCAACGGCTTGTACAACGCACTCACGTTCTGTTTTACCATTATCTAAAAATTGACGATATGTATCACTTAAAGCATATACCTTTTCCATTGTGGCATCATCATAATTATGCCAAGCATATTTACGTTCCATAATCTATCCTTTCTATAAGTTCACAATTTAACCATTACAGCTCTATCGTTGTGAACTTGCATTAACAATATTATTTTTGGCGTTCCTTTTCAAGTTCCGCCCTGCGAAATTCTAAATATTTTCGCTCTTTTTCTCGATTGATTTCAGACTTCTGAGTATATAGAGAACGAATTTCGTCCGTACAATGGGTCAATACCTTTGTAACGTAGAATTTAGTACTACCGGACTTAATCGTATATTTTCCAACTTTTAATTGCACCGCAAAGTCACCGTGTTTAGGACAAACGCCGATGGCGAGATGCTTGTCCCCTTGTAATCGTTCAGGCCTAGTCATTTCTAACCGTGTCTGACAATATGGACAGAACGATAATCGAACCCGTCTATCATGAACGATACGTTTCTTCTCAGGGAAGTTTTCATACATAAAAAATGTCAGAATCGGTGGATATAAGAAAGGATTACTGCTTTCCTTTCGAATTTGATCATAATGTAAAATACCTTGTGGTATATCTAATTTTTGACATATATGTGCCGTAAACACAGCATCATGTAACGCATTATGAGCTGATAAATGCTCGGTAGATATATTAAGATCCTCCATGGCATGAGCTACAGAATACTGTTGACTTGTACCATATCGTTGATAGGAATAAATCATCTGTGCATCAACCCATTGATCATAGGATAACGCTTTCATCCTATGAAGCATCAGATTTTCACGCAATATGAGAATGTCATCAGAGCCCCAAGATAACAGCATATACTCATCACCACACCAGTTTTGAAAGTACTGCATAGCAGTCTTAAATGGCACACCATGATCGAGCTCTCGAGATGTAATACCTGTCAATTCACGAACATGTTTGTGCATCCGTGGCAGATATTGTGGTTTGATGAACATTGTAAAATGATCTACAATGTCCATCTTTTCATTCAGTTTTACCGCTCCGATTTGAATGATTTCCCCAGTTAGTGGCATTTTTGTGCGCTTCATAAAGCTAATGTCATTGCTATAGGGTTGATTCCACTCTAAATCAAATACAATATAGTTCATATGTTTATTTCGATTCTGAAAGCAACGTTTCCGCTGCTTTAATGACCTGTTCTTCAGAAATTACGGACAAACCTTTGTAATTTCCTTCTTTAATAATCTTCTTCATGCTTTTACCAACCTCATAGGAGTCCATCGTTTCAAGAACGATAGCATGAGCTTGGTACGGACCATAAAAGAATGGGTTTGATGGACCGTAAAGCGCCACAATTGGCACCTTTTGGCTGATGGCCACATGCATAGGACCAGAGTCATTTGTAATCAATAGATTACAGCGGCTCATTGCCGCCGCCAACGGTCCTAACTGGAATTTTCCAGTAGCCACAATCGGTTTCGTTTCCATTTGTTCTACTACAGGTTGCACCATTTCGAGATCCATAGGGCCGCCAAAGAATACTGTTTTATACCCTAAATGACCCAAATAATCAGCTACATGGGCAAATCGTTCAGCAGGCCAGCGTTTCTCAGGAACCGCACTACCAATATTAAAACCGATGAGCGTATCACTATCTGTTAAACCTTGGCTAGCATAAAACTCCTGAGCCTCACGGCGCCATGCTTCACTGGTTTCAATGTGTAGACCAGAGTTTGAAATATCGGTTACCCCTAATTGTTCTAGTACATTGATGTACATATCTGCAGCATGACGAGTTTTACGATCTAAGCGCGTATACTTTGTCATAAATGGTCTAAATAGAAAATGACTCATCCCCGTTGTAATAGGGGCATGAATTTTCCATGCCAAATAAGATGTGCGTTCATTGGGATGTAAATTAATAACGATATCAGGTTTCCTTTTTTTATTAATCTCACGAGCAATCTCATTAAGTCCGGAAATACTATTGTGACGCCCTTTTTTATCAACTACAATGAGTTCATCAATATTTGGATTATATTGCATTACTTGTTGTAGTTTTTCATCTATTACATATGTAATATGACTATGTGGCGCAGCTTTTCGAAGCACTTCTAAAAAAGGAGTTGTTAATATAACGTCTCCCAAATGCATAAGAAAGGTGACCACAATGCGTTTATAATCGAGTTCCATTACAGTTCCTTTCCAAGTACTTGTTCATATACAGACCATACTGCATCTACTGGAATTTGAGCCATACAATCCGGATCATCTACGAGCGGCTGCTCAGGCGTAGCCTTTGATGTGGGTGAAATAATCAGATGTACATGACTGCCTCCGTATGGACCAGTTCGTTTCGGAGATGTGGTTCCAAATAGTGCAATCAAAGGGCGCTTAAAGGCATTAGCAATATGCAACGGGCCCGTATCAGCACTGATGAAAATTTCACAATGTCGAATCAACTCAATCAATTCTGGCATAGTCGTAGATCCTACTAAATTGACGAGATTCTTATTTTTTACATAGTTTTCTATGAAAGCTCCTTTTTCTGCATCATCAGAAGCGCCGGCAATAACGACTTTTTTACCAGATTCACATAAACGGATACATAGCTCTCCAAAGTTAAGTAAAGGCCACTCCTTAATAATCCAGCGAGCTCCAGGAACAACAACTATATAATCTTCGTCAACGCCATGACAGGCTAACTTCTCTTTTACGGACTTCTCCGCATCTACGTAGGCAGGCATAGGAAATTCTATACTATCTACGTCACCACCAAGCGCTCGAACAGTATCTAAATAGCGTTCAATGACATGGTCGTATTTATGCTCACCTACTAGAGCTTTATTGACTAAATTACTACCTTCCCGAAGCTCCCAGTAACCATATTTCTCAGGAGCCCCAGATAGTAGAGATACAATGGCGCTCTTCGCAATACATTGTAAGTCCAATGTCATATCAAAGTGACGACTATGTAACTCCTTACGTAATTGCCATAAATAGGCAGGCTTTTTAAGTTGTTTCTTGTCGATAATGATGACATCATCTACCCATGGTGTACCTGGCAGGAGGCTAGCAAATTGCTCATGAATAGCCCATGTAATATGCGCATTAGGCCAATTTTTACGCACTGCATACAAGGTAGGTAATGCATGAATCACATCACCTAAGGAACTCATCTTTATGATGAGTATATTCTTGTAATCTTTCATATAGCCTCCCAAAATACAACACCACAACTAAAAACCCTATATCACCTTAAAACAGACATAAGTTAAAAGTAAAACAAAGTAATGGTAATAATTAACTAAATAATAGTCTTAATAAAATCTAACAGATTTGTACCTGTAAATAGATATCCTTTTACACCAGCTGCTTCTGCAGCATCAACATCGCGCTGACTATCGCCAATAAGAAAACTAGATTTAGGATCTACATCATAATCCTTAATAGCTTGATTAACCATGCCAGGCTTTGGCTTTCTGCATTCACAATCGACAGCATAAAGAGGTACAGATCCTTCTTTATGATGAGGACAATAATAGAAATGTAAAATCGGCGCCCCGCTGCAATCTAGTTCATGAGCCATATGGTCATGTAAAATCTGAACATCAGATTCCTTATAATAACCTCGAGCGACCCCACTTTGATTGGTCACTACAATGAGGTCATAGCCCTTGCCATACGCATAAGCTAGTGCCTCTTTAGCACCATCTACCCACTCTAAATCACTGATTTTATATAGATAGCTAACATCTTTGTTGATAACACCATCGCGATCTAAAAATAATACTTTGCGCATTAACGTAAATACCCTTCGTTATTATCGAGTAATTCACAATATTCTTTAACAGCGTCTTCCATTTTATGGAACCCTTTATCATAACCAGCAGCCAATAATTTAGTAGTATCAGCCTCTGTAAAGCTTTGGTATTTGCCTTTTAATACCTCTGGGAATGGAATGTATTCAATTTTGCCTTTACCGTTATAGTCAATAACAGCTTGCATAAATTGGTTAAAGCTATGAGCATTACCTGTACCACAGTTGAAAGTACCAGAGATTTCAGGGTGTTCCCAGAAATAGAAGTTTACATTAACTACGTCTTTAACATAAATAAAGTCACGTGTTTGACCACCGTCTTCGTAGCCATCTGTACCTTCAAATAGATTGATAATACCAGTTTCTTTATTTTTGTAGAACATTTGACGAACTAAGGAAGCCATTTTATCTTTATGAGCCTCATTAGGACCATATACGTTAAAGTAACGTAAGCCTACTACTTGAGCTGTATATTCACCTTCATATTTACGCACATAACGGTCAAACAACAATTTGGAGTACGCATATGGATTGAGGGCTTCCTCAGCTTCTGGTTTTTCTACGAAACCATTTGTACCATTACCATATGTAGATGCAGAGGATGCATAAATGAATGGAATGCGACGGTCTTGGCAATAGTGGAATAGATTTTTAGAACCTTCATAGTTGTTCTTCATCATGTATTTGCCATTATATTCCATTGTGTCCGCACAAGCACCTTCGTGGAACACTACTTCGATAGGACCTACATCAAATGTACCATCAGCAATAGCACAATCAAAATCATCACAATCGATATAATCCAAGAATTCTAAATTTTGAATATTTCGGATTTTACGACCATCAGTAAGGTCATCAACAATAAGAATATCTGTACGACCACGGTCATTTAATGCTTTCACAATATTACTGCCGATAAAACCAGCACCGCCTGTAACGATAATCATAATTTACCCTCCTTAGCCATAGTAGCTATTTTCCCTACGATATCTGATGTAGAGTAACCTTCTTTAAATGAAAGCACCTCTACATGATCTACGGACTCACGTCCAATAATATCTTCTATCTTATAATCGCCGCCCTTAACTAGCGTATTAGGACGCAAATAAGCTAATAGTTCAGCTGGTGTATCCTCTTCGAATAAAACCACACCATCTATACAGCGCAACGCACTTAATAATGCTGCTCTATCCTCTTCACTTACGATGGGACGTGTTTCACCCTTTAGGCGTCTAACAGAAGCATCGGAATTTAAACCAATAATTAGATGATCACCTAACTGAGCAGCCTCTTGTAGATACGTAATATGCCCACGATGAAGAATGTCAAAACAACCATTTGTAAACACAACAGTTTCACCCTTATTTTGCCATTGTGTAATAAGCTGCTTCATCTCTTCCTTTGTGTATAAAGGCTTCGATTGAACACTATGCTTATAAGAATGCCATAAATCCAGTAATTCAGAACGATGAATTGGATATGTTCCAACCTTAGATACGACGATGCCTGCAGCGCCATTAGCAATATGTAAGGCTAAACGCATAGATAGGCCACTGGCAAGGCATGTCATCATCATGGATACAACAGTATCGCCTGCACCACTTACATCAAAGACCTCTTGTTGTGTGGCCGGATTATGCCATGTACGGCCGTCCTTTGCGATAACAGTAATCCCCTTAGCAGACCGTGTAGCCACAATGTACTCTAAATCAACATTAGCCAGTACTGACTTAGCAGCTTCAACAATAGTGGTATCATCATTTTCTAATTTACGGCCTACACATTCACCTAGCTCTTTTACATTCGGTGTAATACATGTGGCTCCATTATATTTAGACCAATCAGAACCCTTAGGATCTACAATCGTTTGTACGCCATACTCCTTAGCTAAACTAAAGATTTTTTTTAGCAATGTCGGTGTACAAACACCTTTACCATAGTCAGATACAACAATACCGTCGATACCCGCTTTACAGAGATTTTCCAACCATGTAGAGAGCTTCTGTTCCTCATGAGACGACAAATCTGTTATGGTTTCAAAATCTAAGCGCATCATCTGCTGACGATCACCTAAGATGCGCATCTTAGTAATAGTAGATCGATCATCGCTCGTCAATAAACCTGTTGTATCAATCTTATCTGCATCGAGTAACTGTTGTAATAAACGACCATGGTCATCATTACCGGCAATAGCACCAAGATATACTGTGCAATCTAAATTTGATAGGTTCGACGCAACATTACCAGCACCGCCAAGCACTTCTTTCATCTTTGCCACGCGGTTAACAGGAACCGGTGCCTCTGGAGAAATACGACTTACATCACCAAAAACATAACGATCTACCATAACATCACCTATAACGGCAATCTTTAGATTTGGTAGTTGCTTTGTTAAAAATTGATTAATGGTAGCATTTATCATAATCCACCTATTCCTTACCACAATATACATGCATAACGACTTACATAAAATACTTGGCATCAAACATGTATCTATTTATAAATAAGACCGTAATGGTTAATAATCTTCTTCAATAATTTCACACATGATATGACCAGCCAAAATATGCATTTCTTGAATACGAGCTGTCACATTACTTGGAATGGCTAATGTAATGTCGCATAATTCAGCTAGTTTACCACCACCTTCTCCAGTGAAAGCAATGGTATGCATACCAATAGAACGGGCCATTTCCGCCGCTTTGATAACATTCTTGGAGTTCCCAGATGTAGAAATACCAATAAGAACATCACCTGTACGGCCTAGTCCCTCTACTTGACGTGCAAAAACAGATTCAAAATCATAGTCATTCGCAATGGCTGTTAATGCAGATGTATCAGTAGTTAATGCAATCCCTGCAAGAGAGCGTCGTTCCTTTTTAAAGCGACAAATCAATTCCGCCGCTAAATGTTGAGAATCTGCAGCAGAACCGCCATTACCACAGAACAAAATTTTATTTCCATTTTCTAAAGCCGCCTTACAGCGATAGGCAATTTCTTGAATGGTATCCATATGCTCCATCGTTTTACCAAAAACCTCGAGATGCTCTGTAAAACGATCTGCAATGATTGGATTTAAATCAGTCATTATAAAATCTCCTTTAATAGTCTATCTGCATTTTTCCAGAACAATTTCTCACATTGCTCTACAGACAAACCTGCCTCTTTAAATGCATCATATAATCGATGCATTTCGGAAGCATCTTTAATTTCTGTATCTGGCTTAATACCATCAAAGTCGGTTCCTAATGCCACAACATCTTCCCCGCCTTTATTGATGAGATATAAGCCATGTTTTACGATATCTTCAATCCGACTTATGGGTGATGTACCTAAAAAAGATTGCGCAAAATTAAGGCCTATAACGCCACCCTTATTAGCAATCAGCTTAATTAAATAATCTGGTAAATTTCTTGTATGGGCTGTAACTTCACGTGCATTGGAGTGAGATGCTATAAAAGGTACATCTAAAATTTCTCCTAATTGCTCAGTACCTGCATCATTTAAATGAGAGCAATCAACGATAATTCCTAAATCTTGCATAGCCTCCACAAATTCAACACCTTTAGATGTTAATTTTTTATGCTGGTCACCACAATGAGGCTCACCCAATCCATTTGGATAATTCCAAGTAAGCGTAATAAGTCGAACACCATCTTGATAAGCTTGTTTTAGTTTATCTAAATCGCCGCCTAGTACGCCGCCTTCCTCAATAGACATGAGAGCCCCAATCTTACCGGACTCATACACGGACTCTATATCTTGATAAGAGAGCACATGTTGTATGTGCTCTCCATAATGCTGAATTTGTGATGTACATAAATTACGCATCGCTTCATAACGACCATAAGGGTCATTTGTTTCACCAAGATTGATAAAAAGTGCGAAATCTTGCACCTTGCTGTGAGCCTTTTTCAACTTTTCTATATCGATTTTCCAAGTATTACGATAGAGATCCCCACTACTAGGATGGTCTATTAATTTCATTATCGTATCGCAGTGTAAATCTATCATAAAGCCTCACATGTAATATTAGTAATTAATTACGTTTTGGTTTTTTAGCATCTAGTTTCTTTAATGCTTTCAGTTCTTCCATAAAGCTATCAATATTGTCAAACTTACGATATACGCTAGCAAAACGAACATATGCAACTTGGTCAATATCTTTTAATTGTTGCAATACAAGTTCGCCAATGCGATCCGTAGTTACCTCTTGATTGATTTCATTTCGAATATCGCGCTCTACATCATTAACCACTTGTTCCATCACGGACATTGGTACAGTACGTTTATCACAAGAACGCAATAAACCATTTAATAATTTACCGCGATCAAATAATTCACGACGTCCGTTTTTCTTTAATACCATAAGTGGTACTTCTTCTATAATTTCATAGGTAGTAAAGCGACGGCCACAATTGATACATTCGCGGCGACGGCGAATACTATTACCTTCATCAGTCGTTCTAGAGTCTGTTACCTTCGTGTCTGTGTGTTGGCAATAAGGACATCTCATCTGTTACTACTCCTTTTTCTAATAATCACTCTAAAATAGTGCATAATACGCCCATTTTCTCTACTATATATAGTACCATGAAACCCCTTAAAATACAAAGAATCCCTAGGATTTCCTAGGGATTCTTCCATTATTCTACAGTATTTTATTTTATGAAATACTTTAGAAATAATATTTTTAATTTTACCTACGATTATAACTATCGTTTAGGAGCATCTTGAACGCGAAGCAAGCAGTCGCCAGATTCGATACGGCTACCTTCACGAACTAGAATTTCTTCTACGATACCATCGATAGGAGCTGTAATTGTTGTTTCCATCTTCATCGCTTCTGTAACGATTAATGGTTCACCTTTAACTACAGATTGACCATTCTTAACGAGGATCTTAACAACAGAACCGGACAATGTAGCACCGATTTCGCCAGGATTAGATTCGTCTGCTTTACGACGAACAACACCAGTAGTCTTAGCATGTTTATCATGAACTTTAATGCCACGAGGTTGACCGTTGAACTCGAACAATACGATACGGTTACCATCTTCATCAGGATCAGATACACCATTCATCTTAATGATCAATGTTTTACCTTTTTCGATAGTTACTTGGATTTCTTCACCACGCTTCATACCGAAGAAGAATGTTGGAGTATCGAGTACAGATACATCGCCAAAGTCTTTTACAAATTTATTGTAATCTTGGTACACCTTAGGATATAAGCAGTATGCACTAATATCTTCATCAGTTGTATTAGCACCCATTTCACTTAATTCATGACGAACATGTTCGAAGTCTGTTGGAGGTAATACTGCACCAGGACGAACTGTAATAGGTTTAGCTCCTTTTAAGATGATTTTTTGTAACTCTTCAGGGAAACCTTGGTATGGAGTGCCAAGACGACCTTCAAAGAATTCTACTACAGATTGAGGGAAGTCTAATACATCGCCTTTTTCGTAAATATCTTTTTCAGTCAAGTTGTTTTGTACCATGTACAATGTCATGTCACCTACAACTTTAGAGGATGGTGTTACTTTAATGATATCGCCAAACATCATATTTACTTGATGATATACTTTTTTGATATCATTCCAACGATCACCAAGGCCTACCATCTTAGCTTGTTGTTGCAAGTTGGAGTATTGGCCACCTGGCATTTCATGTTGATATACTTCAGTGTTAGGATATGCTTCTGCTTTATCCACACCTTTGTAGTATGGACGAATGCTGCCAAAGTAATGAGACATTTCTTCCATGTAGTCAATGTTCATGTCAGGTTGACGGTCATGGCCACTCAAAGCATAGTACATAGAGTTCATGCTAGGTTGAGATGTGCCATTAGCAAATGCAGAGTATGCCAAGTCAATAACGTCTACACCAGCATCTACAGCACGACCATAAGAGTAGATAGCATTGCCAGAACCTTCATGAGTATGTAAATGAATTGGCACTGTTACAGCATCTTTTAATGCAGATACAAGATTATAAGCTGCTTGAGGTTTTAAAAGACCTGCCATATCTTTGATAGCAATAATATTAGCACCCGCTTTTTCAAGCTCTTTAGCCATATTTACATAGTAACCTAAATTGTATTTAGGACGGTTGCTATCAAGAATATCACCTGTATAGCACAATGCTACTTCAGCAATTTTATTTTGTGCACGTACTTCATCAATAGCTACATGCATATTATCAAGGCTATTTAAGCTATCAAATACACGGAATACATCAATGCCGTTTGTAGCAGCACGTTGGATAAATTGACGAACTACATTATCTGGATAGGATGTGTAACCTACTGCATTGGCACCGCGAATCAACATTTGAAGCAATGTATTTGGTACTTCACGACGGAACATGCGTAAGCGTTCCCATGGATCTTCATGTAAGAAGCGATAGGATACGTCGAATGTAGCACCGCCCCAGCACTCTAATGAGAATAAGTTAGGAACACCTTTCGCAGCATGACCAGCTACGCGTGCCATATCAATTGTACGTAAACGTGTAGCAAACAAGGATTGATGAGCATCACGCCATGTAGTATCTGTAAAGAATACTTGTTTTTGGTCAGATAACCATTTACTGAAGCCTTCTGGACCTAATTCATCAAATTTTTGTTTTGTACCAGCTGCAGGAGATACATCTAAATTAGATGGCATTTGAATTGGTTCAAAATCAGGTACTTCTTGAGGGCCTGCACCAGAGTAACCATTGATTGTTACGTCTGCAATGTAACGCAATAATTTAGTACCGCGGTCACGGTCAGGTTTCAATTCGAATAATTCTGGATGATCTTCGATGAAGTTAACAGTGTAGTTACCGCTTTGGAATTCAGGATGTTCAAGAACGTTAATCAAGAAGTGAATATTTGTTTTAACGCCACGAATACGGAATTCTTTCAAGCAACGAAGCATTTTACGAATAGTTTCTTCATTGTTAGGACCAAATGCAGTTGCTTTTACAAGTAAGGAATCATAGTAAGGTGTTACTACGGCACCTGTGAAAGCATTACCAGAGTCTAAGCGGATACCAAAGCCACCGGAGCTACGATATGCCAAGATTTTACCTGTATCAGGCATGAAGTTATTTTTAGGATTTTCTGTAGTGATACGACATTGAATTGCAGTACCTTTACAAGGAACTTCATCTTGTGCAGGAATACCTACTTCTGGGCTATGTAAGTCATAACCTTCAGCAATACGGATTTGAGAATGAACAATATCAATATCTGTAATCATTTCTGTTACAGTATGTTCTACTTGGATACGAGGGTTAACTTCGATGAAATAGAAGGAACCATCAGCAGTTACCAAGAACTCTACAGTACCAGCATTAACGTAGCCTACATTTTTCATGATTTTAACGGCTGCATCACATACGGCTTTACGAGTTTCTAATGGCAATGCAAAAGCTGGCGCCATTTCAACAACTTTTTGGTGACGACGTTGTACAGAGCAATCACGTTCATGTAAATGAACTACATTACCATGTTCATCACCAAGGATTTGTACTTCAATATGTTTAGGTTCAACGATAAGTTTTTCTACATATACATCATCATCGCCAAAAGCAGCTTTTGCTTCAGATTTAGCGCGATCATATGCATCACGAAGATCTTCTTTGCGATGAACCTCACGCATACCACGGCCGCCACCGCCATTTACGGCTTTAATCATCAATGGGAAACCATGAGTATTTGCAAATTCTTCTAATTGTTCAAAATCACGCAAAGCCCCATCTGAACCAGGGATCATTGGGATATCTGCCAATTTAGCTTGTGCACGAGCATTAACCTTATCACCGAACATATTCAAATGTTCTACATGAGGTCCAATGAAAATGATACCTTCTTCACCGCAACGACGAGCGAACTCTTCGTTTTCAGACAAGAAACCATAACCTGGATGGATAGCATCAATATCATGTTCTTTTGCAATACGGATAATATCTTCAATATCAAGATATGCTTCAACTGGTTTTTTACCTTCCCCTACGAGATAGGCTTCGTCAGCTTGGTTACGGTGCAAGGATAATGTATCCTCTTTGGAGTAAATGGCTACAGTTTTAATGCCCATTTCATTACATGCACGGAACACGCGGATTGCGATCTCACCACGGTTGGCAACCAATACGGATTTAATTTTTCTCATGTATTGCCTCCTACTAGCTTCCACTAATGTGAACTATCAGCTTTCAATTTTATTAATATATGAATATTCCCTATACTTATAGTCAAAACAATATATTTGGATATCTCATCATTTTTTATGATGAGCATTATATTCATAATTACATATAACTATTATACAATATTTTCCACATATTTAAAGGATTATATTAATTACGAAATCATAAAATACATTAGTTGCTGTACATGACAAAAACTCATATGTCTTTTATCGATGCACATCGAACTAATTCTATATTCTACGTTATTAATCACCTAAGAAATGAATCATTAATCGATTGAGTTGTTCTTGATCATTTGCACCCATTAATTCCCGTGCAGAATGCATCGCTAATAATGGTAAGCCCACATCCATTGTTCTCATCGGTAACATAGCAGATGAAATAGACCCAACTGTAGATCCACCAGGTATATCAGAACGATTTACATAAATTTGGTAGTTGGCCTCAGCTTCATCACACAAACCTTTAACAATGGCAATAGCTTTGGCATCACCGGCATAGGATTGGCTACATGCTATTTTTAGAGCCACCCCTTTATTAAGTGTAGGAATATTAGTGATATCATTTTTTTCAGGATAATTTGGATGCAAACCATGTGCTACATCGGAGGAAATCATAAATCCTTTTGAAATGAAACTATCCATTTCTTGATTAGAATATCCTAATGCATCATATACTCGTTTAATAAGGTTTGGTAAAAGCATCCCTGCTCCGCCCTGTTTAGTACGACTCCCTACCTCTTCATTATCAAAGAGAATAGCACAACGTACACCATCAGCATTAGCCTTACGAGCCTGAATAATCCCTGATAGTACACCAAAGCAAGATGTTAAATTATCTAGACGAGGCGCACTAATAAAATCGCTTTCAGTCCCTAATACACAGCCTTGTTCTGTTGGGTATAATGTCATTTCATAAGATAAAATTTCAGATGGATCACAGTTGACTTCATCAGCCAAAAACGTAGTCCACGCATCGTATTGAATATCAGATTCTGGGAATAAGCTTGGATTGTTCCGATCATTTAAAGATTTACTAGAATTCTCCTTTTCCTTACGATCCATCATCAATATAGGAAGCATTTCCTTTTGACGATTCAATTTAACACCATCATTAACGGAACGGTTCATATGTATAGCTAAGTTTGGAACGATTGCAATAGGACGTTTTGTATCAACCAATACGGAATCAACATCAAAGGCATTATCACCTTTTAATACAACAGTACCAGCAGCTCCTAGAGGACGATCAAGCCATGTATTTTCAATGAAGCCACCGTACATTTCCACATTTAACTTGGTATAACCTTTTACTGATGTAATAGGATTTGGTTTAACCCGAATTGCAGGAAAATCTGTATGTGCGGAGGCAATACGTAATGTGTGTTCTGGTTTCTTTCCTATATGAAAAGCAAACAAAGTAGTACCAAACACATTAACTACATAAGAACCAGAGTCTAATTGCCACTCATCATCTAAATTAAGTTCTGTGAAACCTGAATCCAATAACATTTGTAAACTTGTATCTACTGTATGATACGGAGATGTACAAGCACCAATATATTTCAATAACTGTTCATTATTAAATTTCATAGATTCCTCCTATGTAAAATAATGATGCTATTCGTATATTCACCATGAATAGTTCATTTACGTATAATTTTACAACATATACATTAATAATATATTAACTGCTCTTATTTTATCACAAAAAAGCCGCCCCAAAGGGGACGGCTTTTCGTATATTTTGTAACCACACTATAATCAAACTATGACATATATAGTTTTTAATGTATTACAAGTATATAAAATTCTGGATATCTTGTCTTACCACATACCGATTGCTTTCATCCATACGGAACCAAGGCCCATAAAGATAATTAAGTTGATTACGGATGCGAAGAAACCTAGTTTCCACCAAGTATTTTGAGGAACATAACCAGTATTGAAGATTACAGGAGATGGACCTGCAGCATAGTGAGTCAAAGACATACACAAGTTAGATGTGAATGCAATCATCAACAATGTCAACATTGGTGGTGCACCTGCAGAGATAGCAATTGCAGAGAATGCTACAAACATTGCAGAAATATGTGCAGTCAAGGATGCGAATACATAGTGGGAATATGTATTAATAAGTACAGCTATAACAAAGGCAATAATCCAAGATCCTTCTGGAATATAGCCACCTACAAGTACTGTAGCCCATTTGATGAAACCTAATTTGGACAAGAAACCAGCAAAGCCCATTAATGTACCCATCCAAACTAATGTATCCCAAGCACCTTTTTCGCTTTTAACATCGTCCCATACAAGAACACTTGTAGCAAGCAAAATAGAAATACCTAAGAATGCAACAGTTGTTGCATCAATTTTAGTAAATTGAGAAGTAGCCCATAACACTAAAGCTAAAATAAATACGCCTAGCATAACCCATTCTTGGAAAGACATTTTACCAAGGCCTTTTAACTCTTCTTTAATCATTTGTTGTGCTTCGCGGGCATCTGTAATTTCAGGTGGATATACTTTGTAAATAAAGTACGGCATAATGATCAATGCAATAATACCTGGCACGATGGCAGCCATAGCCCAATCACCCCATGTGATACCAATACCAAAAGATTGAAGCGCCAATGCTGCAACCAATGTGTTACCAGCCATGGATGTTTGGAACATAGCAGATGTAATTGTATTAACTTGATAAATAGATTGCATCAAGAAGGAACCAATTTTACGAGGGCCATCTTGAGGTTCAGAACCGAACGCTTTTGCCAAGCTAGTAGTAATCGGCATAATAACACCACCTACACGAGCTGTGTTGGATGGAGTTGCTGGAGCCAAAATTAGATCAGATAAAGCTAATGCATAAGCTAAACGTAAGGAGCTACTACCAAAAGCAGCAATCAAATTATATGCAATACGTTTCCCCAAACCAGTTTTAATAAAGCCACGAGAGAATAAGAACGCACCTACGATTAGCCAAATAGCAGAGTTAGCAAAACCCGAGATAGCTTCACCGATTTTCAAAGTACCAGTCAAAGCTGCCACAGTAATCACAACGATGGATACGCCACCAATCGGTAATGGCTGAGTAATAAAGCCTACGATTGTAGCCACAAAGATGGCGAATAAATGCCAAGATTGAGGTGTTAACCCCTCTGGTGTCGGAATAAACCATAGGCCTATACCAAAGACCGCTGGAATAATCCAGTTTAACAGTTTTTTCATACACATACCTCCTACATAGGAAAAACTAAAATATATTTATATCCTCTTATCATAAATATAATATATTTCAAGATAAAAAGATGTGAAAAAAAGCTGTGCATCCCGAGGTATGCACAGCTTTCATTATCATATAAATCCTATTCAGGTAGAGATACGTTCTCTAAATTTGTTTTCTCAATAGCTTCAATGTCACCTTTATCGCAAAGATTTGCAATAGTTGGATCAATTGGCAAACGATTCAACAATAATAGACCGTATTTTTGAAGGATTTCTTCAATGTGGCTTTCACCAAAGATTTGGTAATCCTTACCGTTATCTGGGCAATGGAAGTAAGAGTAGTTTTCCACTACACCAATAATAGGCACTTGCATTAAATCAGCCATTTTAACTGCTTTTTCAACAATCATGGATACCAAGTCTTGAGGAGATGTAACAATGATGATACCATCCAATTTCAAGGATTGGTAAACTGTAATCGCTACGTCACCTGTTCCTGGTGGCATATCAACGAATAAATAATCGATGTCTTTCCAAATAACATCACTATAGAATTGTTTTACAACATTGCCTAAAATAGGACCACGCCATAAAACAGGATCTGTATCGTTTTCCAAAAGGAGATTAACAGACATAACGTCAATACCACCTTTGGATTTTACCGGATACATACCAATTTCGTCAGCATATGCTTTTTCCTTGATGCCGAATATTTTAGGAATGGAAGGACCGGTAATATCCGCATCGAGGATACCTACTTTGTAACCTTTACGCGCCATAGTAATGGCCATCAAGCTTGTAACGGAGGATTTACCTACGCCACCTTTACCAGATACTACGCCGATTACATGTTTAACAGAACTAAGCTCGTGTAATGGAGCTGTAAAATCTTGAGGTTGTTGAGGAGCGCCGCCACCGCAACCAGAAGATTGAGATGGGCATCCGCCACAATCACTGCTGCTACCGCAACCCATAGTAAACACCTACTTTCTTTGAGGAACTACCTCACATCTATATGTAAAACTTTTTTTCTATATGGTAGATACAATGTATCTACTGTTACATTGTATCATGTCATATCAAACTTTATCAATATATTACTCACCACAGAATTCTTTAGTTAAAGCTCCAAGAATTTCCATGCCCTTTGTAATTTCTTCTACTGTTGGTACAGTATAGCTCAAACGGAATGCATGTCCTTCCCCTGCTCCATCAGCCGCAAAGGCGCCACACTTAATAATCCCTACATTTCTGTCCATACATGCTTCGAAGAAGTCATCACAGTTAACTTCAGCTGGCATAGTCATCCATGCAAACATACCTCCTGTAGGCTTAGTTAAATGAACTTTAGAACTCGCATACTTGTCAAAAGCGTTAAGTAAAGCATCGCATTTCATTTTATATACTTTGCGCACATTATCTAAATGCTCATCGTAATCGATTGAATCCAATACGTTAGCTACAACCTTTTGTGTAACTAGTGGCAGTTGCCCTGCTGTATTATTTTTTAATGCTTGAATAGTTTCTACTACCTTCGCTGGGCCAAATAGGAAACCTACGCGCAAACCTGCAGATAATGTCTTGGAATATGAACCTGCATAGAGAACACGATTTTCTGTATCAAAGGATTTAAATGTTGGAATATACTCACCAGCAAAGCGAATCTCACCGTATGGATCATCTTCATAGATAAACAAATCATATTTAGAGGCAATAGCGTAAATTTCTTTACGGCGTTCCAACGGCATCGTAATACCTGTTGGATTTTGGAAGTTAGGAATGAGATAAATATATTTACCTTTACCAGATTGAGCAGCTTTTTCTAATTCACTAGGAATCATGCCATACTCATCAGTCTTAATACCTAATGCTTTACCACCCATATTGCGTACAGAATTGATAGCACTAGTAAAAGTAAATTCATCCATGTATACTTCATCGCCAGGTTCCAATACGGTAATTGGTACAAGGCCTAATAGCTGACCAGCACCATTGGAGATTATAAGACCTTGTCCTTCTGGATTCATCTTATGTGTTTTTACAAGACGCTCTAATGTCAATTCTGCTAAACGTGCATCCCCTTGCATTGGTCCATATTGTAAAAGACTCATGGGATTAGAGTGAACCACTTCATCAAAAGCCTTTTCAATAACCTCAACAGGAATGGCTTCTGGTGCAGGATTGCCAATACCAAAGCTAATAAAACCTTCTACCCCTACACCACGTTCAAATACTTCACGAATAAAATTAGGACCTTTTAAGGTCACCCGTTCAGGAAGAGAAAAACTCATACTATCGCCTCTTTCATATATACTAAATTGAATAACATTTAATTAATTAGAGATTGTTAAGCATTAGGATCGTGCTCTTGTTCAGCATTTTTCTTATTGATGTAGTTCTTATATACTTTCCAAAGAATGAAGTATACAATACCTGCAACAACTACGATGATTCCTAATCGCCCCATATTCTCTTGGAAATTTACGATATCTGTACCGATAGCTACTTCAAGAGCTGTAGATGGAAATTTCCCGATTAAATTCGCTAATATATAGTCTCTCGGTTTGATTTTACTAATGGCACCAAGTGCTGTGATAACACCAGATGGAAAGTATGGTAAGGATCGTGCAAATAACATGACCACAAAACCATTTTTACCGGAAAAATCATCTACTTTCATCAATACTGTACTTTTAGCAATAAGCTTATCCGCCGTATCACGCAAGAAGTAACGCATAATGTAAAAGCTAATGACTACGCCAATTGTTTCTGCAAGCCAAGAAATAATGATGCCTGGCCACATACCAAACACTAAACCGTTTGCGGTAGAGATAAATATGGATGGTAAGAAACCAACAGCATTAACAAAAATATCGAGAAGCATACTAACGACCATAGCCATAGGACCAAAGCCTTGAATATACTCTGCTATCTCATCCATAGATCCACTCGTCGCTAAATGCCACATGGTAGGATAGAATGTAGGATCTACTATATTGATGGCAATTAATAGAATGACAAAACCAATGCCTGCTATTAACTGTACCCAACCTTCACCAGAAGGCTTTAATTTTTTTGTACTCATATATACCTCGTTTTATAAAAAACTAGTTCTATTATATCACGGATTCTATAGAACTGTTATATGTAAGAACTTAAACATTCTATTTATCTAATTACTACCAGTTAAAAATAATTACTTTTAACTGGTAGTATCTATAAAATATGTATAATAGCATTAGCATAAAAATTATCGAAAGATGTATAATACTATTATAACGAGAATATTCTTAATGAAAGAAGGTATATTATGGTATCAGCAGGTCAAACAGCTACGGCAACTGTAACAGTTACAGAATCCAATATTGCAAAAACAATGAAGTCTGGTTCTTTAGAGGTCTTTGCTACACCAGCTATGTGTGCATTAATGGAAGAGGCAGCACAAGCAGCAGTACAACCATATTTAGAAGATGGCGAAGGCACTGTAGGTATCGCTCTATCCATTACTCATGAGGCCCCTACTCCACTTGGTGCAACAGTAACTGCTAAAGCTACAGTTAGTGCTGTAGAAGGACGTAAAATAACCTTTGATATTGAAGCATCTGACGGCGTTGGTATCATTGGTCGAGGAACTCATGAACGATTTGTTATTAATAACGAAAAATTCATGGCTAAAGTAGTAAGTCGTGCAAAATCTAACTAATAACTAATTTAATAATAGTCTATAACTAATTTTACAATACCCTAATCGCTAATTTAACATAACAAAATAAAAAACAGAAATGGCATCTATCCAACGATAGATGCCATTTCTATTTACGTGTTAAATTATATAATCTACTACATTAATCTATTAAAAGATTAGCAAATTTTAACTACCCAGCCTTCAGGAGCTTCGATTTCACCATGTTGAATGCCAAGTAATGTATCATATAATTTTTTAGTGATAGGACCCATATCATCCATACCAGCCGGTACATTAATAGTGCCTTCTGGAGTATCGATTTGACCTACTGGAGATATAACAGCTGCTGTACCACAAAGGCCAATTTCAGCAAAGTCTTTTAATTCATCTTTATGAACAGGGCGATTTTCTACAGTCATACCAAGGTAGTGTTCTGCTACATACATCAAAGAACGACGTGTAATGGATGGCAAAATACTATCGGATTTAGGTGTAACTAATTTACCATCTTTAGTGATGAAGATAAAGTTTGCACCACCAGTTTCTTCTACATGTGTACGAGTAGCCGCATCAAGGTACATGTTTTCTGCATAACCTTTTTCATGTGCATCAGTAATAGCGTACAAGCTCATAGCATAGTTTAGACCAGCTTTGATGTGACCAGTACCATGAGGAGCTGCACGGTCAAAATCAGTAATGCGGATTTTAATTGGTTTTGCGCCACCTTTAAAGTAAGGGCCTACTGGTGTAGTAAATACACGGAATTGATATTCATCTGCAGGTTTTACACCGATAACGGAGTTAGTACCCATCATGTAAGGACGAATATAAAGGCTTGCACCATGACCATAAGGAGGAACAAAGTCTTTGTTGGCTTTTACAACTTCTTTTACAGCTTCAAGGAAACGACCTTCAGGTAATGTAGGCATTACAAGGCGTTCACAAGATTGATTTAAACGCTCTGCATTAAGATCTGGACGGAAGCATACAATGTGACCATCTTTAGTGTAGTATGCTTTTAAACCTTCGAATACAGTTTGTGCATATTGGAATACACCTGCACATTCATTAAGGGTAACGTTAGCATCAGTAATTAATCCGCCTTCGTCCCATTTACCATCTTTATATGTAGTCAAATAACGGTAGTCGGTTTCTACATAACCAAAACCGAGATTATCCCAATCGATATTCTTGCTCATAACAATAACCTCCATGCTTATTAATATACTTATAATCTTAACACTATGAGCAAGTTATTTCAACATATTCTATAGAGAACAGAACTTAGACATGTAATAAGTTGAGTATATTTAAGTACAAAATATAGAATACCACTTATTTTGATGCCTTATAAATCATATGGATCATCATATCTATAACGATTGATATCATAAATAATCTCTATGTCTTTATCTATAATAAATTTAGTTCGTTTCAAATCATAAGGTACGTCGTAACGCGTATGATATGAAATAGATTCTACACGACCAGTGCGAACCGCATTATCGGATCCAAATGGAACTTTTACAATATCCCCTTCATATATATCATTTCTATCAGTACGATAATAAAATTCCTGGTTTATCTTAAAAATATATACTGAACAATACGTATAAATCCTTCTATCAGATGTATGATTTGATTGTAAAAACTCTTGTAAAGATTTATCTCTTGTATGAGCATGTATAAAATTAATTAGATTTTTATACCAAGTGGGCACATACTGATCAGTTACATTCCCTATAAACAATGTATCTTCTTTATGCGCCCATTTAATACGTACTGTTACTATACCACCACGAGCAGGTTCTCTATCAAGGTCATGACTTTCACTAAGACTAAAAGAATCTAGACTATATAGCGTTTCGCCAATGTGAAAGTCAATATCTTGCTTCAATTGATGAATCATTTGATTATCTACATACTCGCTATGACTATGGCTAGAGTGACCAAATTGCTTACTATTACAATCAATGGAAATAGACGGCTCATTCCAATTAAAATTCAATGTATTTACGTCACCATATTCTTGGTACATATTTTTTTGCACTTCAATATGAATCTCTTGAATTCTATCTTTTTCTCGATTTCCATCAAATAAAAGTAATGTAGACATTCCTAGAATTTGTCTGAATAGTATAGACATGGCCCTCAGAGTATTATCAAAAGGAAATTCATATATAAATTCCTGATCCTCAGTGTTGATGAGCTGCACTTGGACAGCACACTCATCCTCATCATATATGTCAATATCATCGGAAAATCTACGCCCCATAAGCTCTAATAGATATTGTTTTTTAGATTCGTCAATTGAGTACTCCTTAGTAGTTAAGGATTCTATTTTACCCTCTACAGGTTTCGAGATATGCTCCCATTTAATGCCATAGGTAACACTAATGGCTTCCTTAATAGAAATATGTTGTATCTCTTCGATATAGTAATCTTTACGATTTAATTTCACTTCCTTTGGAACGGATTCTGGTAAATCACCATACCAGCTACCCGTACTTATAATGTCACAAGATACTACGGCACCTATAAATTTATCTGTCACATTTCTTTGCATATACATAGGGACTCCTCCTTTTATTACTTTGTTTAAGTATAATAAACAGGATGTGACAAAAATTCCTCTATATTATTATTTCGTCAAAAATATTTTTTACATACTGATTTATATTATAATTAACTTACCATATATGTATCTCATCTCTTAAGGAGGTATCTCTCATGAAAGAATCTACTAACCGTACCCTAATTACTAATCCCAAAAACATTATCTGTATCGGTTTAAACTATGCAGACCATATAGAGGAAACTAGTCTTGCTACACATGATTTTCCAGAAATCTTTATGAAAACATCTAATGCATTGGCATCACATCAAGATATAGTTCCCATTCAAGATGAAAACCTTCATTATGATTACGAAGGCGAGCTCGTCATTGTTATTGGTAAGGCGGGTAAAAATATATCTCGCGACCAAGCTAAAGAACATATCTTAGGATATACCATAGGTAATGATGTATCAGCTCGAACCTTACAATTTAGAGGCTCCCAATGGATTCTCGGCAAATCACTAGATAACTTTGCCCCTATCGGTCCTACTATTGTTTCTCCAGATGATTTTGACTTTGAAAGTACCACTATTACGACAACAGTCAACGGTGAAATACGTCAACAAGCCAAATTACAACAAATGATGTTTAAACCGGACGCGATTATCGAATTTGTATCCCAGTTTATTACACTACAGGAAGGTGACATTATCTTTACCGGTACACCTAGTGGTGTTGTACTTGGTAAAAATGAAAAACGATATGGTTGGTTAAAATCAGGAGATACCGTATCTATATCGATTAGTGGCATTGGTACCTTAGTAAATCAATTTAAATAGTCCCACCTATATATACTAAAAGAGATTACCTATGATGTGTCTATCCATCATGAGTAATCTCTTTCTTCTTTTTCTATAAGTCTATTTAAATATGATTTTACAATCTAATATGTACTATTTATGTTTCGCTTCAAGATCAAGCATGTATTTCTTGCGTTCAATACCGCCAGCATAGCCAGTTAATTTTCCATTACTACCAATCACACGATGACATGGAATGATAATAGATATAGGATTATGACCTACAGCACCTCCTACTGCTTGGGCAGACATCCTATCTTTTCCTTGCTGTTTTGCAATCTCTTTACCTATATCTCCATATGTTGTAGTTTCACCATAAGCTATAGTTTGTAATATGGACCATACAGACTTACGGAACTCTGTCCCCTCTAACTGAATCGGTGGTGTAATAAAAGGCTTTTTACCATTAAAGTATTGGTCTAGCCACATAATAGTTACTTCAAATGGACCTGTTAGTTGCTCTATATACTCCGCATCATCATAACTTGGTGCATAATCTTCATCGATAAAAAACAAATCTGTTAAGTATGATAATGTACCAAGCATAATCATAGTTCCTAATGGGCTTTCATAGGTGTATTTATAATTCATAGTACATTATCTCCTTCTTAAACTAACAAATCATTCATAACCTTTTGTATGTCATTATTAAATGATACAGTATTTTTATGAATTTCAAAAGGAGTATATTATTTATCCCAATAATTTGTTGTAGATGTCATAATCTATATCCTTAAATACATTAAATATCACTTGGATTTTACTATTAGTTTCTTTCAAATAGGCTCTCACAGTATCAACTGCAATTCGGGCAGCCTCTTCATTTGGGAATCTGAACTCACCAGTAGAGATACAGCAGAATGCAATAGAATGTAAATTATAAGCATTAGCTAACTTTAAACAGGATTGATAGCAAGAAGCTAATTCAATTCTTTCCTTATCTGTTACACTTTCATAAATAATAGGACCTACTGTATGAAGTACATGCTTTGCGGGCAAATTATACCCATAGGTCATACGAGCCATACCCGTTTTTTCAGGCATCTCCATATACTCAGTCATTCTAGCACATTCCATGCGAAGCTCTATACCAGCAAAGGTATGGATTTCATTATCGATACACTTATGATTTGGAGCAAAACATCCGAGCAATTTATTATTGGCTGCATTTACAATTGCATCTACAGATAATCGAGTAATATCTCCTTGCCACAAATAAATCTGAGGCTCTCGCTCTTCCATATCACTAATCGTTACGATTCCCTTTTCATGGGACAATATATTTAAATATTCAGACTCTATCTTCATCCATTCAAGAGGCATTCCACCAGCAGGACGAATATTACATAAAGATCTAAAGAGAGTAAATTGCTCTTCTTCATTCATAGGGATCTCTATATGTTCGTTATGTCTCTCATTGTATTCTGCTACTAAGCCTTCAACCAAATAGCGTAACCGTTCTTGCTGTGTCATATGTAACTCCTTTTTTTATAGACTATACGTTCACCTAATATATAACAAAAAACTGCTAGCACATATGTATATGCTAGCAGTAACTTTACTGTGATTATATTATACTATATTATATTCAGTTTTAAGGTCTTACAAATGCTTGACCCCCATGGTTGACGAGGACATCCCCATCTAAAACCTTTGTGGTAACATTTTGTAGACTACCTTGGATTTGGCTCATCATAAAGCGATAACCAGGACTATTTAGATGTTTTGTTAAGGCCTCTTGATCACTATAAATTTGGATGACATACCAATGATTTTTTACATTTCTTTCACGAAGCACATAACCAGCCTTATAGCCAGCATCGTCTCGAACAGCTCTTTCGATATCAAGTTCATATTGACGTTGTACTGTATCGATATCATTGCTATTAACAGTAAACTCTGTCAAAGTCACTACCGCTTTACCATCATTGACGATAGATAATGCATCTTTCTTTTCAAACAATAGCACAGACTGTACGTCGTACATTTTACGATTTGTTAATTTAGAACCTACTTCATTAACAAAGGCTTGATAATGATCAGATTTGCGATGTGTTTCAATAGCAGCTAAATCTTTATAAACCTCTACTACATAAGACTCAGATGGATTACCTTTTACATGCGCTACATTCATAGATAATGTATTAGGTTCTTTCTCCATAGATGCTGTTAGATTGGCAACACCTGCACTGTTATATGTGCCCTGTAACTCTGTAGGAACTTGATAGCGATACATGCCTACACTAGGTGCTGTGTCTAAACCTTCATCACGTTCCATAACAAGAGCCGCAAAGGATGTACTAACACCTAATACAGCAATAGCAGATGTAATTATCATACGTTTTAATAATGTTCTATTCATAGACGTTCTTAAATACTCCTAAGTACTTCAAGATTACAATGTAATATATTCTACTATTGTACCATGTTCTTCAATAAGTTTAACTAAGTCTTTTCCCTGTAGCCATACGGTAGCATCATTTTGATTTGGATGTATACCGATTAGATTATCTTTATAATCCGCATCAATGTAGTAATGTACCTTACGGTCTTCATCGTGGAGCAAACAGAATGGAGATACGTGACCTGGTTTAATCTTCAAAATATCCCATAGCTCTTCTTCGGAACCAAAGGAAATCTTTTTAAGCTTATGATCCTTACGGAACTGTTTTAGATCCACACGCTTAGATCCACGAACGGTAATCAAATAATAATGTTCCCGTTTATGGTCTCGAATGAATAAATTCTTTGCATCCCACTCAGGATATGGCAACTCTACATTAGGCTTATCATCCATACTAAATAACGGTGCGTGATCCGTAATTTCGAAATCGATATGATGGTCACGTAGGCAATCATATACGCCTTGTTTATCTAACATGTAATACCTCTAATATAATTTGGTGAAAGTAAACATCATAGTAAAAGTAACTATACATGTTAATTATACACCAATCTTATTCTGAGACTGTATAGGTTCCATCAAATACAAATAATTCAGGATGTTCATGTACAAATACATCTTCAAAGATTCCTTCATATTCATAGACTACATCGTCTTTTCCATCTAGAAAATCAAATACCTCATCGTCCCATTCTTTTAAAATGGTCCATCGTTCTTCTCTATTAAATGGAACAGAACCGCCAAAGTAATCGATTACAGATTGTAAATTATCTGCTAGTATATCCATCTTGAAAAGGCGTAACCCCCCGAGAGTATCCTCCCATACAATGCCTGTAGAGTTATAGAAGAATTGATGATGCCCACCATTATTAACCTCAGCGAAATACCAGCATATAGCATTAAGATATCGTTGCTCCAAGGTAAAAGTCTTAGCTGACTCTATGTAATCATCGTAAGAGCCATAAATATTTATGGTCCAGTAAGCAGGCTCATTAATAGTCCACATATCGTCTGTAGATAAAATTTCTTCTACAGTAATCGTTCGTTGACGAGGTACACCTTCTCTTTTCTTCTTTTTCTCTGCTATATACTGGCTATAGTTTACGCATAAATCAGGATAGTCAACTTCACATTTTTCAAAGTCCATTTGTAGACGGCACATATCCATGATTTCAAAGCAATATTCCCTTATATCATTTCGATTTTCTTTAGTAGCTAATTGTACACCCCTATCTACTAAAGCTAACATCTGTTGCATGTTCTCTGATGTATAAGCCTCATGATTAGTAGAAGCAATAGAGCCATGAGAGTACGCACAGCGATAATGCCATACTGCATCTCTCTGTTCTTTATCGATGGTCTTAAATACTTTAATAGCTTCTTCTGGCTTATCGTTATTGTTATAGGCTCTACCAAGTTCGCCTAATAAAGGTACAGATAAGTTATCGATACCAACCCCCGTCAATACATCGATAATAATATCCTCTTGACCGATATCATTGAGATCTTTAATAGTTTGCAACTGTTCATCATCAGTCAAAGATAGAAACTGCTTAACACTCATAGACATACAATACACTTCCTCTCATATCATTAATATGTATATGAACTCATCTTATCATAAAAATAACAAATAACTCAAAACAATAACTGATATGTACCCATCCCCTTATTTGACTATGAAATATATGTGTTGATACACCGGCAGGTGTCTTCGGCCATTCACCTTGATAGAATAATTCAATTGCTTTTCTTTTAAATTCATAACTATATCTCATTAAAATACCCCCTTTACTGGTTGTCCAGTAAAGGGGGTACATATCAAACTGACTGATTTTAAAATAATAGTTTATATCAAAAACAGCTATTTACTAGCTACCAAGCCATACGACAAATACAGGAGTACCTTCATCATCATCGTCGACATCTTCGGCATCGTCAGCTTCAAACTCGTGATCATCATAGGCTAGATTTTCAAAGAATACATGATCACCGAGCTCTTTATTGGCCATTGTGTTATGTATCTTGAAAAGAATCTCTTCAGTAGTAAAGTACTGTCCATTATCTGCTTTGAAGCGAGCATAGATTTCTACTTGCCACATACCGTCTTCTTTATCATATTCTTCTAATTCATCGTCTTCATATAAGTATTCATTAGGGTGAAGCTGACTTTTACTTTCAATCCAAGCTTCGTAGCTCACTAAAATTTCAGACTCTACTAATGGCGGTAAATTATCACGATTAACATTATGCTCTTCTAAGCATTCATAAAACGCCTTAAGAAACTCTTCTCTAGTATAAGTCGTTTTATTGAAAACCCAAGGAATTCCCTTAAACTCATGATAGTAACCTTCATATATTTTATTACCATCTTTATCAGTACCAAGATATTCAATCTGCTCAGTATTCTCATCCTTGTTAAACAGGTTTTTTATGGCATTAAAAATCATAGGATAATCCTCCTTGTAATCCTTTAAAATAAATTGAAGTTAATAGATACTATACTACTTCACAACATCAAACTTATATATCTAAAGTAGCCTCTTTTGCCATTTTTATAGCAATATATTAGCCATCAATAGCAAAGTAATTTAAGTCTTCAAACTCGTCGTCCCAAAATTCAAAACAAAATATATGGGTATAGTCAAAGGTTTGCTCACAATAAGTGGCAGTTCCATTTTCTATTTCAATTTTAGGCACACCTATTCGCGCTTTCACATCATCTATAGTAATAGATTCACCATACATTTCTCGAATGTCATCAAGCATGAAAGCAGCAATTTTATCGATATTTTTATGATAATTTTTTGCGAGGACTTTTACAGTATCTAAATAATCACCTGATGGTTTCTCATCCCAACAAAATTCTAAGCCTTCATAAAGAATTCTATATTCACAATATTTCTCATCATATATGAGTTCATTTTCTGTCATAGGCATCAACTCTCTCTCTTTAACAACCCTAAGATTTTAAAATGTGTAAAATATCACGTTATATTTTACACGTACCCCATATAAAATAACGTAGCCCAAAGCACATAAGTACAATAATTTAATTTATTTTATTACTGGTATAAGTTTGTATGTATAGTAAAAGCCCCTCGCATAAGCGAAGGGCTAATATATTATTTCTCTATTAATCAACTACCACAGCAAATATAGAATACAGGTATGCCATCTTCATTATCTATAAGTCCGTAACCTTCACATTCATGGCCTTCGTATTCAATACCTTCAAAGAATACATGATCGCCTAATTCTTTATTGGCCATCAAATTGTGCAATTTAAAGAGCAATTCTTCTCTAGTAAAATATGTGCCATTATCAGCCACAAGATGAGCCATAATTTCTACCTGCCACATGCCATCTTCTTTATCTTCTTCCAGCAATTCTTCGTCTGTAACACGTTCATTATAAAAAAGTTGGTCTTCACTTTCAATCCAAGCTTCATAGGTTACTAGAATTTCAGGTTCTTCTAATCTATCGTCGTCATCTGCTTGATCATCATCTACATATCTTTTTACATTTTCATTGTATTCTTTGGAAAACTCTTCTCTGCTATATGTTTGCTTATTAAATACCCAATGTACTACATCATATGTAGGATAGTTATCCTCTTCGTCTTCATTAGCGTCTTCAATATGGTTATCTTCTGTAGTCTTTTTACTATTTTTATTATCAAAGACATTCTTAATGGTTTCAAATATCAAAGGATAATCCTCCTTGTACTCTTTTGGCTTGATTTGAGTTAATAAGTATTTAACAACTTCACAACACCAACCAAGTTGTTTATCTAACCCGGCTTCTTTCGTCATTTTTATGCCCGTTTCTATTAACTGTAGTGCCTTCTGTACATGTTCAGATTCGTAGCTTTCACCAATAGCTAACATCGCATGAGCATAGCCACAACGATAATACCAAGACCAATCACGATGTGCCTCGTCGATACGATTAAATAAATCAATAGCCTCTGATGCGCGGCCATTATTGTTATACATACGTCCTAAGGTGCTTAATAGTATAGGTGACAAATTATCGATACCTATGTTAGTTAATAGCTCCATGGCACGATCGATGTCTAAGTCCTCTTGTTCATTAAGGATCTTAACCTTATCCGCATCACTTAATTCTTGAAACTCTTCATCCGTAATATCTTCTATACTGATATATAAGTTCTTAATAAAGTCACCAAAATTATCTGCTAAGGGAGTCATGGAGTAATCACATTCTTGATCGACCCGTACAACCTTAGGTTCACCGGTTGGACCGCACTCACGATAATCGAGGAAAATCATATCATGCCCACCAGAAATCGTATCGGCTACAACGACACCGATAGGGGGATATTTTACTTTTGAAATCCAAAACTCATTTCCCATCTCACCTAAAAGAGAGTATTTTTTATCTCTATCGATGCCATATATTCCTGTTACATATACACAATCGTCATCATCGTTAATAAAACAATTTTTCTTTACTACACCACCATTATGGTTTTTAAGTAGCTCAATATATGCAGCAGGCAATGTATAACCTAGATCTGCTTCAGCTGCTTTAATATCCTTGTCAGTAACCGGTTTACCAATATAGGATTCAAACGCATAGTCAACATCATTCCAAAATCCGGTCCAATCAAAGTCTTTTAGATTACTCATAATACTCTCTCCTAGTTTAAACCAATATAATCTAAATTTTTAATTACTCATTCATAGAATAAGTTTTGATTAAAGCTTTTACCTCACGTCGTATCAAAATAGTATCTACCATATAGGAAATAATAATATAAGGAGATGCATTTATAATCGCTATAGGGGCTAAAATAACTGCTACTCGCAATAAGTCTAGGGAATATGCATACCACTTAATATCTATGGTATTTAAAATGGGTATAACATAATCTATAACTCTTAATTCCCATTGCATTAATGGATTCAATTCCTCACTTGTTCCTACTAGCCAAGCAAAGATAATCCCAAAAAGCAAAAAATATAATATGCCAACGGGAATTAATATCTTCGCTCTCTTTTTTAATAGATTACGACAAATCTCATCTTCTTCCTCTGGTGCTATATCATATAACATATTGCACTGAATCTGAATCCGTCTAAATCGATAGCGAATATACTTATACAAAATGTTATTAGGTGTATATAACATAATAGACTCCACATATAAGTCATACTAGCAAAATCATGGAAAATATATCATCCATCTATGGCAAAATAATGTAAATCTTTGAATTCATCATCCCAAAATGTAAAAGAAAAGATATGGGTATCATCAAAGGTTTGCTCGCAATAGGTTACAACATCACGTTCTGGTTCAATAATAGGCGTACCAATGTATGATTTCACGTCATCAATAGTTACATCACCATACCAATCTCGTATTTCGTTATAAATGAAAGTTACAATTGTATCTATATTTTTATGGTAATTAACAGCCAATAACTTTGCCGTATCTAAATTAATATCTGTTGGTTTCTCATCCCAGCAAAACTGTATTCCTTCGTAGGATATGGTATATTGCCTTAACTGTTCATCATATATTACAGGATTAGTCATCGTTTGTACCCTTTAAATAGCTTTCCATCTTCGGTCTTAAATCTAACACGATTTCCCAATCATCTAATGACGGTACCTTATGATGTGCAATAAATTCTTCTATGATATGGAATGTCTCTTGAGGGCCTAGCTCATTTTTACCGTATATAATGGCACCCTGCTCACCATCATTAGTTACACTAAGCTCTATATGCAATAAATCGGTATCTTCATCATTACAGACCTGTACAAAGTTATACATTTTATTATCTATTAGGATTGCCTTTGATGGTGATATAACTACAAAATTTTGCTCTTGATCCTCAATAGCATAGAGATTTTGCTCAACCTCATTCAAGGTAATTCCTTCATACTTATAGTCACCTACATCAATTGACCAATCTGTATAAGTTTTCTCAACTGCATCTGCCATATGTATCTCCTCAACTTTACAATATACATTAGAATAAGGTTTCTAATTGACCTGCCATATCTGCTATAAACTCATCAAATTTACAAAGCTCTTGTAACTCTTGATGTTCTGTATCATAACAACCAATCTTTTTAGATTTAGGATCCCACACAACTTGCCAATGATCATATTCACCTAGCTCTTTAGATAAACGCAATAGGTTACGACGGCCTACTTTAAATGGAATTGTATCAATTAGAGGGAAAAATTCTATGGATATAAAATCAGACTCTGGCAATTCAAAATAAAGATTATCCGACTCTAAAAATGCAACTAATGCTTTTGGTAGTTTAAAAGGTTTCAATTGATCCATTTTATTCTGTAAATCATGATACTCAGCTGGTTCTAGATTTTTAAAATACTCAGCCATTTCCATATCGCCACGTTCAATAGCAATACTATAAGGACGCATACCATCCTTTTCGGTGATAGTCACATCCGCACCATGTTCTACCAAGTATTTACACATCTGTAAATCTACGTACCGAGCAGCTACACATAGTGGGGTTGGCTTAAAAGGATATACAGAATCAGGCTTGTTGTAATTAATATCCACACCATTATTAATAAAGAAATCTAAGACCTCATAATTTTCATCTGTAATGGCATTTCTGAAAGCTTTACCGCCATATTTCTGTACTGTATGGCCTAAGTCATGAATCAGTTGTAAGTTCTCATATTTCTTGCCATATAAGGCAGCTTGAAAAGCATCTACATCCACAGAGTTCAAAGCATGAATATTAGCACCATGCTCCACAACATAATCTATTACCTTTTGGTCAGCATACCGAACAGCTAACAAGAAACTTGGATTTTCTTTATCATTTAAATCTACGCCATGTTCGACCAACCATTTTACACTTGGCAAACAGTCCATTACTAACGCTAATTGTAGAGGTGAATACTCACTATATTTACCAATTTGTACAGGTTCATCTATATCCCAACCACTATTTAATGCGCTTTCAAGTGCTGTTATATTTCCATTTATAATATCTGTCACTAACTTCGGTACAGATTCAAAACTGCCTAAGTCCTTAAGATGTATCATATCCCTCTCTCCTATATAATATTTACTTATACAACAACTGGTATAAACTTCTCTTCAAAGGCAGTTAATATACCTAGCAGTTTAGTATCTAAAAACGATAGAGCCTGTTTTCTAATATCCGTTGGAATACCATAATATGCCTGTGCTACACCGCCACAAATAGCAGCAACAGTATCACTGTCACCACCTATTGAGATGGCATTGCGAATGGCATCTCCAAAATCAGTAGATTCAAAAAAAGCTTGCAATGCTTGTGGCACGGTTCCTTGACAACTTTCATTAAACCTATAGGTATCTCTGATTTCATCCAATGTGAAATCCATAGTGTAATAATGCTGATTAATATAATCTCTGATTTCTTGTATATCTTTACCAATTTTAGCTAAGTATACGGCAACTGCTGTCGCCTCTGCACCTTTCATGCCTTCTGGATGATTATGAGTAACCTCAGTAACTAATTTAGAAAGAAGCTTTGCTTCGTCCAAACTATGTGCTGCCAACCCAGCAGCACTAACTCTCATAGCTGAGCCATTACCATAACTATTATATGGCTTTGGATTCTCTGAAAAAATCCATCTATAGAACCGATCACCATAACCATAACCTGGATAGCATCTCCCAATCGTCTGCATACATTCCACTGCATTTTTTGAAAGATTTCTGTAATTTGGTTGGCTCATAAGAATGGCCTTTGCTACAGCAAGTGTCATGATACTATCATCAGTTAACACACATTGATCTGTAAAGAAATCAAAGTCCTTCCGTCTAATATTATTAAATTCGAATCGTGAACCAACTATATCACCAATGATTGCTCCTAACATGTTAATCCCTCCCTGAATTTCTTGAATTTAATTATTTAGCTAATTTTTATCGTATTAACTATATACATAAATGTTCCACCAATACTATCCATTTAGTTTAATTATATTACATTTATAAGTATGAGTGTATAGTAAAAGCCCTTCGTATAAACGAAGGGCTAATCTATTATTTCTCTTGTACTTGTTTACCACTCATATGTTCAATGGTGATTTCAAACATTTGAACTGCTCTACCAGCATGAGCAATATTTTTGTCTACAAGCTGCTCACTAGGATAATATTTCATAGCAAATTCTTTTAATCGATCTATAGATTCTGAACCTGCCTCTAGCAAACGACATCTTCCAAATACGACTACACTTTGTACATACGGCGCCCAGGATTCAGATTCATCAATTCTCTCATTACCATATACGGTAAAACATACCTTATCTGAAGTTTTCAATGACTCTACTTTATGACCAGCTTTAGCTCCATGAAAATAAATCTTTTTATTATCACAATCATAAAAATAATTAATAGGAATAGCATAAGGATAACCCTCAACACCATTCATGGCAATAATTCCACGACGATTAGATTGTAATAAAGCTTCTGTAGCAGCACGATCTATTTCATTTATCTTTATACGAATAGGTTTAAACATAATATATCTCCTAATTTTATTTACTTATCCTATTTACAAAATACATAAAAGTACCGCTATTAGTATCATCAACTTTAGAATATTCTTTCCAATTTATAGGATATATCCCAGTTAATTCTATAGGTGCTTCCATTCCACGCATTGTTCCTTTTCCTGTATTAGCGGCCCAACTCATACACCCAGTTTTTATAGAACCATCCTCAATAGAAAATTCGGCGTATGTACAATCATTAATATATTTTTCATCTCATACCTCACATTTACATCGAACATAATATCTGATAACATTTGTTTGTTTACATGCTTATATTAGCACACGAACGAATGTTCGGTCAAGTGTTTTAGAACAAATGTTTGCAAAAACTTTTAAAATTGCCTATTTACTTTTGTCGGAGGCTTTAGATAAGATATTTCACTAGTTATCTTAATTGTATAACCTTCAATAAACTTATTACTCTTATCCCTAAATTCCTCTATACGCATTATATCTTTTAAGTAGTTATAACAACCTTGATCCTTAGCACCTTGCTCCTTCAACACATACACTTCATCATTTATAGTTTTAATACATTTTTTTGTCGTATATTTAAGCTCAATAGGAATCCATTTACCATCTAATATAACAAGAATATCAAGATGTAAATTAGGATTAAATTCAGGTACAAACTCTAATCTAATATCACAATTTGGATATTGTTCTTTAATCATCCAGGCTAAGCTAAACTGAAAATCTGCTTCCGAATGAAATATTGGTCGCCAAATACTCAATTGGTGCATTACCTCATAAATATCTAAAATTAATCCCATAACAAATACCTCATCGAATACAATACATATATTTATTTTAATTATATTACATTTATAAGTATGAGTGTACAGTAAAAGCCCTTTGCATAAGCGAAGGGCTTTTAGTCTAGACAACAAAATATCATTATTGATTATTTTAATATTCACGATATTCATGCAATAAGTAAGATAATTTATTATTCAACTCTATAAAATTTATCAAATAATGCTCATCTATATAAAATTGTTGATTGGTAATTCTATCTTTTGTAGCTAAAATTTGCTCATTTTTAGATGAAGTGATTCTAAAACTATGAATGATACGATTGCGCCTATAAACAATATCTGAAAATAACTCAGCTATTTCTCCACCAGCATTTTTCGTAATTGTTTGAGCAATAGGCGATTTAAGTTGGCCTAATTCTTTATCAATCAAGTCATACCAAGAATAATCACTATCTGTATTAATAATGTTCTCTATAATAAAACCATTATTAGAGATAAATACTGAAATAGCCATCCCCAACAAGTAAACATATTCGTCCTTAGGTAAAGATATCCTAGCAAGTGATCGAAGCTCCATTGTCTTACTCCTTTAAAAGATACGGCTTATATTATTTATCCACCAAAAAAATAATCTCATAATAGTTTATAAAATATCAATTTAAAATAGATATTTGTCTATCACTATATATTTTTGTTTCAAAGTAACCATAGCCTAAATTTGAAGGTTTCCAGTCTCCAGCAACTATAATAATTTTATCTTTATTTTCAAATACCATATTTCTTATCTTGTTATAAAGGTTTATATCAGAAATAGATAATATAAAATGATAATTAGGATTTGCTACAGGAGCTACTAAATAAATCTCATTTTTATCACTATCGTAAAAGCGACCTTTTACACAAGACTCAATTATTTTAAAGCCGAAAACACCTTTAGGATACCAGTATGCAGTTCTATCATCTAAAATCATTCTTCCAATTTTCTCATTTCCATATGAGTAATTAGGATGGAATCGTTTACATATAGAATATATCTGCTTTATTGTACTGAGTGTGAGATTATAATGTTCACCATATGAAGATTTTTTAGAATTCCCACTTGAATTTTTCGGATTCTTCTTAACTAAAAGATTTTGCATTGCATTTTCAAAAGAAAAATTTAACTCATTAAATTTATTGTCATCAAAAGCGACTGAACTATTTGCATAAGGACAATTAGCAATATGTTTATACGCAGATTTAGTTGCTCTAAAATATGCTTTCCGAGAGCCATCACCAGCACATACAAATAATTTACTATTACATAGCGGATATGGACAATAAAAAGACTTATCCCTATTTTCTTCAAGAGCCTCACTTGCTAGTATTATATCTCGTCTTTCTTTATCTCTATATGCATGGTTAGCCAAAGAATCATCTCCATTTATAAAGTAACCAACTTACCAACTCCATTATAATCTCCCTTATAAAGTATACGCTCGGTTTACTTTATCACACGTAAAATGCTATAGCCCAATCTATGTGATGTCAACCAATCGTTGTTGATATACTACCTTCTTACCTCTGAACTAATTATCCCCATTACATACTGTACTAATATTTATAACCTTATTATATAAAAAATCAGACATTCTGAAAATTATTTACTAAATAAACCTTTGGAAATAGTCTTAATGTAAAAAAGGTGTAAAAGAATGCGGTTTTACTGCATTCTTTTACACCCTTTTATTATATTAGAAGTAAGCCATAAAAGTTTTGGATTTATAAAAATGTAAAATAACATTCTTAATAAAACATTATTTCTTATCAATAAAAACTGCATCACCTCTATAAAGTGAATATGAGTCATCTAAAACATACTTATTAGACGCATTTAATGGTAGGAACTGAATTACTGCCTCTCCAACCTTAACCGCATCAGACTTAATATGAACTTCAAAAGGACTATTAGTATCAATCTTAGATAATTCAAATAATGATTGATAACCTACTGTTACCCACATACCAGGACCTTCATATTGATCATCGCCACGTACTGTTTCTATTGGATAATATGTATTTCCATTTTGTACTATAGATATAACGACATTATTAGTATCATTATACATCTTACTTTCCGGCATATAAAGGAAAGATCTAACCTGTAATATATTAGTAGCATTTCTTGTTGAATAAGTACTTGCTACACCTCTAGCATCCTCCAATGCCGTATTTGCAAAAATTGCGAATGGAGTTTGAACATATACGATACCTTGCAATTCATTTCTTGGGAAAATTCCACCATAACGTCTTTTAATAAACTTTTTCTTAGCAGTAGATATCATTTTGATATTTTTCTTTTCTACTAAAGACTGTCCATAAGATGTTGCTGATGCAATATCTTCATTTGTAATTTGGTGTTTCTCAATAACTTGAGGATTATAAGTGCTAATATCTTCAGCAGATACTGCCATAACAGACATAGCTAAAATTGAAAATAAAACAATTTGTTTCTTAATGTTCATAGTCTCACCTACAAAACATATACTTTTAAAAATAAGCTTTTCCATAAATTTTGGTCATCTCTAATATGAGCCATTCTAATCCTCACTACATCGCTTTGCTTCTAGTGAGTAAAGCCACTGCTTCAACATGCGCTGTCATTGGAAACATATCCACTGGTTGTACTTCTTTTAGTTCATAGCCGTAGTGTGTAAGGATTTCAATGTCTCGAGCCATGGTAGCTGGGTTACAGGATACGTAAACAATGCGTTTTGGTTCCATCCCTGCTGCAGAGGTTAGTACTTCTTCTTTACAGCCTGCTCGAATTGGATCGAATACGATGACGTCTGGTCGTACGCCAGCCTTGTAGAGTTTTGGCATTTCTACAGCCGCATCAGCGACGATGAATTCGGTATTATCATAGCCATTGCGTTTCGCATTTTCACGAGCATTAATAATGGCTGGTTCTACGATTTCAATACCTATTACATGTTTAGCTTTATGCGCCAAAAACAATGAAATTGTCCCCGTACCACAGTACGCATCGATAACGGTTTCATCCCCTTTAAGATCTGCATACTCAAGAGCTTGGTCGTAAAGTACTGTAGTTTGTTCTGGATTAACTTGAAAGAATGAATGTGGGGACAATGTAAACTGTAGGTCCTTAATATGGTCTGTAATCGTCCCATCACCATAAAGGATATTATTTTTAGGGCCTAAGATAACATTAGTACGCTTACCATTAACGTTGTGAACGATAGTTTCTACTTGAGGGATGCGTTCAGTTAATTTTTCTACCCACTTCTCTTTATACGGCAATTGTTCTATTGCCGTTACAAGGATAATCATCCATCCAGATTGTCCAATGCGTCCAATAATATGGCGCAGTACACCCTTTCCTGTATATTCATCATACGGTTCAATATCAAACTCTTTAGCGATTTGGTAACAAGCTTGAGCGATGATATTATTCCCTTCATCTTGAATAGGACAGTTTGTGCCTTGCACGATATCGTGAGATCCCATCGCATAGAATCCCATTTGAATATCGCCTTTAGTGCCGCCTACAGGCATTTGCATCTTATTGCGATATGCCCATGGTTCTTTAGGTCCTAATGTAGGCTTAACAAGGTCTGGATTTTGATGACCAATACGTTCGATAACGTCCTTTACCTTTTGTGTTTTTAGTGAAAGCTGCCCTTCATAGGTAATGTGTTGTAGTTGGCAGCCTCCACAGAATCCATAAAGATTACAACTTGCATCGATACGATTGTGAGCCATCGTAACAATTTCTAAGAGGCGCCCTGTAGCATAGGTTTTTTTAACCATATCAATAGCTACTTTCACAGTTTCTCCAGGTAAGGCAAAAGGCACAAAGACAGTAAAATCGTCTACACGACCTACCCCTTCACCGCTGCTACCGATGCCATGAATAGTTACCAATACTTCATCACCAAACTTAACAGGCGCATTTAAAATAGCCTGTTGTTTTTTAGATAATTGGCCGCTTATAGCTTGCGGTGAATTAGAGCGATTACTTCTTCTATGTTGTTTAGATTGTTTTTTACGAGATGTACGATTAGTACCGTTCATTACGCGTCTCTTTTCTTCCAAATTTTAATCATACCTGTCACAATAAGAACGAAGAATACAGTGCCGAATTTAACGAGTAATTCTTCACCTTGAATATATGGCATAAGAAGTGGATCTTCCACAATCATTTCGCCTGCAACCCAACCAAGGAGTGCACCACCAGCCCAAAGAATGGCAGGGAATTTATTAATAATTCGAGCAAATAATGTAGAGCAAAATACGATAATTGGAACAGTAATTAACATACCTGCAATAACAAGCTCTAAATGACCTCTAGCGGCCCCTACTACACCGATGACATTATCAATACTCATCATTGCGTCAGCTACAATAATCGTCCAAATGGCACCCATTAATGAATTCTTAGCTTCGATATGTGCATCTTCATCGCCACCTTTTAATAATTGAATGGCAATCCATACAAGTACAAGGCCACCACCTAAGTGGATAAGAGGAATTAAAGTAAGAGCCTCTACTAAAAGGGTAGCAAATACAAGGCGCATTACAATGGCACCTACTGTACCCCAAATTACGGCTTTCTTTTGTAGTTCTGGAGCTAGCTTACCTGCTGCCATACCAATTACTACAGCATTATCGCCAGCCAACAAAATATCAATCAAAATAATTTTACCAATGGTTACCCACGTGGCAACTTCTAAAAATTCCATTCTGTACATACCTCAATTCAAACGAGTAATTCAATAACTATCCCTTAACTATACCATAATTTTTCTATTTTCTCACCTAAAAAGAGAGCTATTAGTTTACATAAAAAAATCTCTCCTCCTATGATTAGGAGAAGAGATATATTCTATTATTTCTTGAGTTTTTTAGCTACCAAAGATGCCCCTACTACGAGGATTGCTGCAGCAATTTTGATGAACAGTGCATATGGCTCAACACTATGAGCAATCAATGTATCCTCTACTGCCATACCAGCACCTACCCAGCCAAGGATACCGCCGCCAACGTATAGGATAATTGGGAAATGTTCGATGACTTTTACAAATAAAGTACTGCCATAAATGATGATTGGTACAGTTATGAGCATACCAATGGCTACCATTGTCATATGACCACCTGCAGCACCAACTACACCGATAACATTATCGATACCCATGATACCGTCAGCAATAACAATAGTTGTAATGGCTGCGCGTAAATTATCCTTAGCTTCGATATTATGCTCGCTTTCATCATCGGCAACGAGCTTGTATCCGATCCATAAGAGGAGAATACCACCTACTAAACGAAGTGCAGGAATATTGTTCAATGCCTCTACAAATAGGAATGCCATAACAAGACGTAAAATAATAGCGCCGGCTGTGCCCCAGAAGATGGCTTTCTTCTGTAAATGTGCTGGCAAGTTACGAGCTGCCATACCAATTACAATGGCATTGTCGCCAGCAAGTAAGATATCGATAACGATGATCTGAAGCATCGCTAATAAACCTTGTACAGATAAGATGTCCAATGTATCCTCCTTAGAATATAACTATAGTATATATATTATAATCGATATAGTTCAGTAGTGTAAAATTCAAATATTAACATATATATACATTTTTCTCATACATTCTTCACCTTCATGAGTGGGAATTCATAACTATTTTTATTCTCAAAATCAACAATATAACCGCTATTGATTAATAGATTTAATTCCTATTATTCCTAGGTTTTATCTATTAAATTAAGCGATTTTATGATATTGTATAGTATATCAATAAAAGGGAGGTTAGTATGTATCAAACATATTCTATATTACAAAAGTTATGGTTGTTCATTAAGCTATTTACTCCTATGTGCATAACGCAATTTTCCCTTATAGGTGGTACCTTTATAGCCATCTTTTTAACGGGACAATATAGTACGATAGATTTAGCTGGGGTCGCTACGGGGTATAATTTATGGCTCCTCTTCTATATCTTTGCACAAGGAACTTTAATGGGTATCACACCGATCATTTCTCAGCTATTGGGAGCTAAGAAAACAGATGATATTTCCATGATTTTCCATCAAGGTCTTTTCATTGGTACAGGCCTAGCATTTATCATTTTACTAATCGGTATATTGGGTCTTCGCCCATTACTGACTACGTTAAATTTAGAACCTGCTGCCTCTGAGGTTTGTGTTAGTTATCTGAAAGCTTTTGCTCTTGGTTTATTCCCTCTACTTTGGGTAAATACTTTGCGTAATACAGTTGATTCCCATGGGTTAACACATTACTCTATGGCTATCGTTTTTACAAGCTTTGTGATTAATGTATTCTTAAACTATGCACTCATCTTTGGCCACTACGGTTTCCCTGAAATCGGTGGTATTGGCGCGGGTTACGGTTTAGCTGGTGCTTGTTGGACTAACTTTATCCTCTTTAGCTTGGTTATTCTATTACATCCGAAGCTTAAAGGTTATCGTATTTATAAAGACTTTAAAGGTCCAAGCTTCCACTATATTCGTGAGCAATTACATGTGGGTATTCCTATTGGTGGTTCCATCTTCTTAGAAGCTAGTATCTTTAGTATCGCTGGCCTCTTGATGGTTCACTTTGGATCTGCCGTAGTAGCAGCCCATCAGTCGGTTATTTCCTTTACTAATGTATTCTACTGCTTACCACTCAGTATTGCTATGGCCTCTACTATTGCCGTTGCTTACGAGCTCGGTGCAGGGCGCAAAAAGGATGCCATTCAGTATTCTTACATCGCTCGCGTAATGGCCATCATTATTGCGTTACTCATTTGTGCCTTTACGTTCACCCATATGGATGATATTGCGGACCTATTCACAAATGATGATGAAGTATATGATCTTATTTATCAATTCCTTGGATATGGCGTATTCTTTTCCGCTATCGATGCCATCGGTACTCCACTACAAGGTATACTAAGAGCTTACAAGGATGTAAAAGTAGTACTATACATCTCCCTCGTATCATATTGGGGCGTATGTTTCCCTACTGCTTATATTCTCGCTAAAAATCCTAATTATGGACCATTTGGCGTATGGATTGGTTTGTTATCTAGTGTAGTAGTTGCTAGTATACTATTTACACTTCGCACGTACTACATCCAACATTATAAACCTAACGCTATTGCAAAATAATCAAAGCACCTATTGAAGATGACACTGATGTGTACCTTATCAATAGGTGCCTTTTTATTTTAGAATATCTTGCTTTTCTACGTTGGACATGCGGAAGAAATTATATAGTGTTTCTGCCGTCTTATAATTCATAGATTCCACCTTTGAAAGCTCATCAATAGATGCTTCTTTCATGGCTTCTAAACTATTAAAGTGAGCCCATAATGCCTTTCGGCGTTTAGGGCCAATACCTTCAATGTGATCTAAAATAGATTCTAAATTACGTTTCCCACGAAGCTTACGATGGTACGTAATAGCAAAGCGATGGGCTTCATCGCGTATTTGTTGGAGCAATTGAAGCTCCGGTGAACGATGGCTTAGGATAATACTTTCAGATTGTCCTTCTACAAAGACCTCTTCAATACGTTTAGCTAAAGAGATAACTGGCACATCTGTAACACCTACACCACGGATCAATGGCAATGCTGCATTGAGCTGACCTTTACCACCATCGATGATGATGAGATCAGGCATAGGCCAGTCTGTTTCCTTACCGTAACGTCGCTCCATGATTTCCGCCATAGACTTGAAGTCATCCGGCTTGCCTTGTGTCGTTTTTAATTTGAATCGACGATATTCCTTCTTCGCTGGTTTGCCACCTTCAAAGACAACCATAGATGCTACCGTTTCAGCACCTTGGGTATGAGAGATATCAAAGCATTCCATACGCTCCGGCAAGCGTGGTAAGTCCAATACTTCCGCTAATTTCTTAACAGCTCCACCGGTCTTATCGATTTGGTGTTGCCACTGACGACGGCGCTCTTCTAGGAAGGTTTTCGCATTCTCATGAGCCATCTTGATCATATCCATCTTATACCCTCGTTGTGGTACAGATACGTCTACATTCTGCCCTTTAAGCCGGGTAAACCATTCACGTAACAAGTCTCTATCTGTACTATCCATAGGGAGTAGTAACTCTTTAGGAATAAAGTTCGTATCCCCATAGTATTGCTTGATAAAGTCCGTCATTATGGTTTCAGCACTATCTCCATCATGTTGCACAAAGTAGTTTTCACGACCTAGTAATCGACCACCACGAATAAATAATAACTGTACGCAAGCCATTGAGGTATCCACCGCAATACCTAACACGTCTAAATCGCCACGCTGTGTAACCATCCGTTGCTTTTCTTGTATCTTTTCAATACTAGCTAACTGATCTCGATACCGTGCTGCATCTTCAAAGCGTAAGTCTTCTGCAGCTAGTTCCATTTTTTCCTTAATCTCGTTAAGCAATGGTATAGGCTTACCTTCAAAGAGTTCTACAATTTCATCAATATACTTCCGGTAATCTGGTACAGAAATCTTATTAAAGCACGGCGCTTCACAGTAATGCATGTGGTACTGTAAACACGGTCTCTCTACCTTCATAGATTTACAAGTACGCAACGGATAATACTGACGAATCAATTTTAGTACTACATGAACTGATGTTACATCTGTAAAAGGTCCAAAGTACTTGGCCCCATCTCGTTCAAGACGGCGTGTCATATATACACGTGGGTAGTCCTCTTGCACTGAGATTTTTACGTACGGATACGTTTTATCATCACGAAGCCTAATATTGTATTTAGGCTCATGCTCCTTAATAAGCGTGTTCTCTAAGATGAGCGCTTCCATTTCCGTCTTAGTTTGAATGATTTCTACATCGACGGCTCGCTTCATCATGGCCGCAACCTTAGGTGCCCGGTTGGCATCATTGCGCACATAGGAACGCACTCGATTGCGCAAGTTAATAGCCTTACCAACATAGATGATGCGGTTATACTGATCACGCCATAAATACACACCGGGCGTAGTTGGCAAATGACTGACCTTCTCTAGTAATTCTTCAGATGGCATATGTCCTCCTTTCCTCATAGATTTTTAGATATTTTATTTCTTATTTTTCGCTGCTTTCATAAATTTCTTAGTCTGTTCTAATACAGGACCTAAGAATTTGCCCGTATAGCTTTCTTTCACCTTAACGATTTCTTCAGGTGTACCTGTAGCTACGATAGTGCCACCACGATTACCACCTTCAGGCCCGAGGTCTATGATATGGTCTGCCATCTTAATCACATCTAAGTTATGCTCGATAACGACAACGGTATCGCCACCCTCTACAAGTTGTTGCAATACGTGTAATAACTTGCGAATATCCTCAGCATGAAGACCTGTAGTCGGTTCATCTAGGATGTATAGTGTTTTACCGGTGCTGCGACGAGCTAATTCAGTAGCTAATTTAACCCGTTGTGCTTCACCACCAGATAAGGTTGTCGCCGCTTGACCTAAACGAATATAGCCAAGACCAACCTCTTGTAAGGTAACCATTTTACGATTGATCTTTGGAATAGCGCTGAAGAACTCAACCGCATCATCAACCGTCATATCAAGTACATCAGCAATCGATTTGCCTTTGTATTTGACCTCTAAGGTTTCTCGGTTATAACGAGCCCCCTTACAAACCTCACAAGGTACGTACACATCTGGTAAGAAGTGCATTTCAATTTTGATGATACCGTCACCACGACAAGCTTCACAGCGGCCACCTTTTACGTTAAAGCTAAAGCGACCTTGTTTGTAGCCACGCATCTTTGCTTCCGGTGTTTGACTATAAAGCTCGCGGATGGCATCAAATACACCTGTATAGGTAGCTGGATTAGAGCGAGGCGTACGACCGATAGGACTTTGGTCGATATTGATGATTTTATCGATATGTTCAAGACCACGAATCTCTTTATGAGCCCCTACTTTATGATTAGAACGATATAATTGATTAGCTAAACCTTTATAGAGAATTTCGTTGATTAAGGTAGACTTACCAGAGCCACTAACACCAGTAACAACATTGAATAAGCCAATAGGGAATTTTACATTTACATTTTGTAAATTGTTTTCCTTAGCACCGCGAATTTCAATACAATTTTTACCTGGCTTACGACGTTCTTCAGGAAGGGCGATAAACTTGCGGCCGCTCAAATATTGACCAGTAATAGAGTCTTTTACCTTCATCACTTCCTCTACTGTACCAGCTGCAATGATTTGCCCCCCATGTTCACCTGCACCAGGCCCGATATCGACAAGATAATCGGCAGCACGCATCGTATCTTCATCGTGTTCTACGACGAGCAAGGTATTACCTAAGTCCCGTAAGCCTTTCAAAGTATCGATGAGTCGATCATTATCTCGTTGATGTAGACCTATGGACGGTTCGTCTAGGATGTATAATACACCTACCAAACCAGAGCCAATTTGCGTAGCCAAACGAATACGTTGCGCTTCACCACCAGACAAAGTGCCTGCACTACGGTTCATAGTAAGGTAATCAAGACCTACATTGTTGAGGAACCCAAGACGAGCATTAATTTCTTTTAAAATCTGAGCACCTATCACTTGTTCCCGTTCAGTAAGGTGTAAGGCACCAAAGAAATCGAGTGCTTCTTTAATCGTTAACTGCGTTACCTCATTAATGTTCTTATCCCCTACGGTAATGGCTAATACTTCAGGTTTAAGACGAGCCCCATGACAAGTAGTACAAGGCTTGATAGACATGAACTTTTCAAACTCTTCGCGCATGGAATCAGTAGAGGCTTCACTATGACGGCGTTTTACCATCGGCAAAATACCTTCGTACTCCGTAAAGAACTCTTTCACTTCACCACGCATATTTTCATAGGTGAAAGCCACCTTATCCGTCGTACCATACATTACTTTCTTCTGTAATGCTTTTGGTAGTTCATCATAGGTAGAGTCTAAGGAGTATCCATTGGCTTTCAATAGACCTTCTACTTGGCGCATAAACCATGCATTAGGGTTAGAGCTCAACGCTTGTACACAACCATCGGCAAAGCTAATAGATCCATCTGGAATAACGCGCTCTTCGTCTACTTCCATGGTGGAGCCAATACCCAAACAAGCTGGGCATGCACCAAATGGACTGTTAAAGGAGAACATCCGTGGTTCAATTTTCGGTAAGGAAATATGACAATCTGGACATGCAAAGTGTTGACTATACATGTGTTCAGGTCCATCTACCTCTTGAATAACTACAATGCCTTCTGCCCATTTTGATGCGGTCTCCATAGAGTCTGCTAAGCGAGATTCTATGCCATCTTTAACAACAAGGCGGTCTACAACGATATCGATAGAATGTTTTTTATTTTTCTCTAATACAATGTCTTCATCCAATGTACGTACAACACCATCTACGCGGGCACGAACAAAACCTTCCTTGCGAAGTTGTTCAAAGACGGATTTATGCTCCCCTTTTTTCCCTTGAATCATAGGCGCCAGTACTAAAATCTTAGTACCTTCTGGGAAACTCATTACGTCATCTGTCATTTGTTGTATCGTTTGCTGTGTAATAGGCTTACCACATTCAGGACAATGAGCATGACCTACGCGAGCAAATAGTAGACGCAAGTAATCGTAAATCTCCGTTACAGTACCAACTGTAGAACGAGGGTTACGGCTTGTGGTCTTTTGGTCGATAGAGATAGCTGGAGATAAACCTTCAATATAATCTACATCGGGTTTATCCATTTGTCCCAAGAATTGACGAGCATAAGCAGATAAAGACTCTACATAGCGTCGTTGTCCTTCTGCATAAATCGTATCGAATGCCAAGGACGATTTACCAGAACCACTGAGTCCAGTCAACACGATAAACTGGTCCCGTGGTAAGGATATATCTATATTTTTAAGGTTATGCTGACGCGCACCTTTTACAATCAATTGGTCTTTCATTATTTTCCCTATTTAAAGAGATGATACCAAACGGCATCATCTCTCTGATTACTAACATGAAATAATATATCTATATTATCGCACATATAGTCTATATAATCTATGTGTTTTCTTACAATCTATATAGATTCGGTTTATTACATTCAGGTAATATTTTACAATATATGAATGCATGTTACTGCTACTTAAGATTTACTCTTTGAACTTGTACGTTTTTTACCCTTGCTAGATGTAGGCTTTTTCAACTTGCTTTCACCTGCACTATGCATATCGGACCATTGTTGACGTAGTTCCCCCAATTGGTCACGAAGCTTAGTGGCCTTTTCAAATTCAAGCTGCTTTGCAGCGGCCTTCATTTGACGATCAAGGTCTTCAATTTTATTGAATAACTCTTCCGGCGTTATATCTGCCACCTTAGAAGTAGATGCCTCTTGAGCATATGGTTCGTGTCCATGGTCCATCCCCGTTGTAGAGGATTTCTTTTTCCCCTTCTTCGGTGAAAAGTCCTTCCCATCGGTGACCATATCTTCTTCAATTTTCGTCAACTCAATAAGCTCTTTTACATCTTTAGAGACAGACTTAGGCGTAATATTATGTTCAATATTATAGGCCTCTTGCACAGCACGACGGCGATCTGTTTCATCAATAGCACGTTGCATAGAACCTGTTACGCGGTCTGCGTACATGATAACGTGACCATTCACATTACGAGCTGCCCGACCGATTGTTTGAATCATAGCCGTATCAGAACGTAAGAAGCCTTCCTTATCCGCATCTAAGATAGCTACTAAAGAAACTTCTGGCATATCTAGGCCTTCACGAAGCAAGTTAATACCAACTAGTACATCAAAGACACCGGCCCGTAAATCACGGATGATTTCAGCACGCTCGATGGTAACGATATCTGAATGAAGGTAACGAACACGGACGCCCATTTCCTTCAAGAACTCTGTTAAGTCCTCAGCCATCTTCTTCGTTAAGGTCGTAACGAGAACACGTTCATTCTTAGCTGCACGCTTATGAATTTCTCCTAGTAAGTCATCCATTTGCCCCTTAATAGGACGAATTTCAATGGATGGATCTAATAAGCCTGTAGGACGAATAATTTGTTCTGCAATATTCGTTTCCACTTCCATTTCATACGGACCAGGTGTGGCTGATACATAGACGATTTGATTAATACGCTCTACGAATTCATCGAATTGAAGTGGTCTATTATCGAGTGCAGATGGTAAACGGAATCCATATTCGATTAGAGATTCCTTACGAGCACGGTCGCCATTGTACATAGCACGTACTTGAGGAATCGTTACATGAGACTCATCCACCATGATGAGGAAATCATCTGGGAAATAGTCTATCAATGTATATGGAGCTTCTCCAGCCTTACGTTCAGACATATGTCTTGAATAGTTTTCGATCCCTGAGCAATAGCCCATTTCCTGCATCATTTCTATATCATAACGCGTACGTTGCTCAAGACGTTGCGCTTCAAGTAAACGATCAGCTGCTTTTAACTTAGCTAACTGTTCATCTAATTCGGCTTCAATACGCTCTACAGCAATACGCATCTTATCTTTCGTTGTTACATAGTGAGATGCTGGGTACACAGCAACATGCTTACGTTCAGCAATCACTTCACCCGTCAAAGCATCTACCTCAACGAGACGATCAATTTCATCGCCGAAGAGTTCAACCCGAATGGCTCTTTCACTATAAGCAGCAGGGAAAATCTCGATGGTATCACCTTGAACACGGAAGGTACCACGAATAAAATTCATATCATTTCTCGTATATTGAATATCTACGAGTTTAGACAGAATTTCATCGCGAGATTTCGTCTGACCCAAGCGCAAGGACAATACGAGCTCCGAGTAATCCTCAGGGTCACCTAAGCCGTAAATACAACTAACGGAGGCAACGATGATTACATCGCGACGCTCAAAGAGACTCATAGTGGCACTATGTCGTAATTTATCGATTTCATCATTGATAGACGCATCCTTCTCAATGTACGTGTCACTTGAAGGAATATATGCTTCTGGTTGATAGAAATCGTAGTACGACACAAAGTATTCTACCGCATTATTAGGGAAAAAACTTTTAAACTCACTACATAATTGAGCAGCCAATGTTTTATTGTGTGCAATAATCAAGGTCGGTTTCTGTACCGCCTCGATAACTTTTGCCATCGTAAATGTCTTACCTGTGCCAGTAGCACCGAGCAAGACCTGAGCCCATTCACCGCGTTCAATACCTTCTGTTAGAGATTGTATGGCAGTTGGTTGGTCCCCAGTAGGCGTAAAGGGCGCCTCCACTTTAAATGGTTGGCCCCCTTCGTAATTATATGTATTATGTTTCATTACTGTTCATCCTGATGTTTACGGATAGCTTTGAGCTCTTCCTCAGATAGACGACGACCTGCATTTTCTGCTTGGTTCAACGTATCTTCACCTTCTAATACTTCGATGAGCATAGCAATAGAGAAGCGATCTAATGTAGGTGTAGTCTTTTGGATTTCATCAGCCATCATCCAATCTGCTTCAGTATAGTTATTAATACGTTCTGTAATCTCTTCCCAGTTTGAAAGTAGCAATCTTGTAATAGGACGATATAATTCAATGCCAAAATACTCGATTAAGCTAACAATCTTTTCCATATTTTCTAGGCTAACATTACATTCATTTTTCTTATTTTCAGATTCTACATATTCAAGTAAGAATTCCCGGTTATATTTATTTGTCACCTTGAATCATTCCTTTATTAAATAGTGCATTAGCAAATTCTTTCGCATTAAATGGACGTAAGTCATCCATGCCTTCACCAACGCCAATCCAGCGTACTGGTACACCTAGTTCCTCTTTAATAGAGATAACTACGCCACCTTTTGCTGTACCATCAAGTTTAGTCACCACAATGCCGTTTACTGGCACTGCTTGACCAAATAATTTAGCTTGGCTTACAGCATTTTGACCTGTAGTACCATCGAGAACGAGCAATGTTTGATGCGGAGCCCCTTCTACATGGTTATTCGCTACGCGGCCCATCTTTTTAAGCTCTTCCATAAGGTTAACTTTAGTGTGTAGACGACCTGCTGTATCGACGATAACGAGGTCTGCATTACGAGCTTTTGCCGCTTCCATTGCATCGTATACTACGGCTGCAGGATCAGCACCCTCTTTATGTTTAACGATAGGCACACCTACGCGATCTGCCCAAATAGATAATTGGTCAGCTGCAGCGGCACGGAATGTATCACCTGCAGCGATAATAACCTTTTTACCTTCTTTAGTATAGTAGTTAGCCAATTTAGCGATAGTCGTTGTTTTACCAACGCCGTTTACACCAACTACTAAGATAACCTCTGGATGGTGAAGTGTAATTTCATCCTCTTGGTCAACAAGCATTTCTGTAATGCGGTCTTCCATAAATGGCATTACATCGCCGGTATTGTTGATAATACCTTCTGTTACACCACGACGAATTTCTTTCATCAAGTATTCTGTCGTTTTAGGACCAAGGTCACTAGTAAGCATAACTGCTTCTAAATCATCTAAGAAATCATCATCGATTTGAGCATAACCAATAATGATACTTTCTACGTTTTTTACAAAAGACTTACGAGTTTTCTCTAAGCCGTCTTTAATTTTATCAAAGAATCCGAATGCCATTATGCAAGATCCTCCTTCACATCTTCAAATGCTACTGTTAATAATCGTGATACGCCCCGTTCAACCATGGTTACCCCTTGTAATACTTCGGCAGCTTCCATCGTTTTTTTACGGTGAGATACTACGATAAATTGTGTTTCTTTATTTACTCGATTTAGGTAAGAACTAAATCTTTCTACATTGGCTTCATCAAGGGCTGCGTCAACTTCGTCAAGCACACAAAATGGGGCTGGGCGATAGTCGAGGAACGAGAATAATAAAGCAATAACTGTAAGAGCCCGTTCACCACCGGACAACAAGGTCAATTGTTGACGTTTCTTCCCTGGCGGCTGAATATAAAAGTCGATACCACCAGTCAAGATATTATCTGGATCTGTCAGAACAATTTGAGCTGTACCACCGCCAAATAACTGACTAAATACCTCTTGGAATCTGCGGCCTACCACATCTAATACATCGTATAGCTGTGTACTCATAGCTTTATCCATTTCCGCAATAACCGCTTGCAATTGCTCCTTCGCCGTATCTAAATCCGCCAATTGTGTAGTTAAGAAATCATACCGTTCTTTAGTTTCTTCATATTCCTCAACAGCGTTTGGATTGACTGGACCAAGCTCGGCAATTTCAGCCATCAAACGTGCTTGTTCGTCTTTCCAATCACTAACGGATCCTTCAATACGAAGGGCTTGTGCATCTTCCAATGTAAAGCCTAACTCTTGTAGTTCTTCTACAAAGCGCTCACAATCCATGCGATGACGTGTAATCTTACCTTCCATATCGACGAGTCGACCTTGAACGACTTTATATCGTTGATTCAATCGATCTTGCTCACCGAGGATAGATTCCATCTCTTCACGTCCTGTAGATGTTTTATCATAAGCCTCATCGCGAAGTGCACGCAATCGTGCAACCTCCGCTGTGGCAGAAGCCAATTCTAGGTCTGCCAATTCTTTAGCCTTTGGTAGCTCCACTTCACAGCGCTCTGTAGTGCTAATCAGCAAATTACGTAACGGTGTTAAGCGCTCTACAATGTTAGCAATGGATTGATTACGTTGTTCTCGCTGAGCTTCGCGTTCCTTAATGGTTTGTCGCAACGTATCACAGGTGAGGCGTGCCTCTGTGAAAGCTTCATACGCCTCTTGCTGTACCTTTTGTAATACAGTTAAACGCTCCATTAAGGCCCCTTGATTGCCATCTACACCGTGGTCTTCTTGCAAAGAAGCCAATGCTGTTTCTTGGTCTTTCAAGTTAGCCGTTGTACTAGCTAAATCAATATCAATTTGTAATAAACGTTGCTCTTCTTCACGGAGAACACGTTTCTTACGATCCATTTGATTTTGAATATTTTGTACCTTTGTTTCGCTAGCCACATACAGTAAGTTCGTATGTTGATAGCTTTCATCAAGGGTAGCTCGTTCTTTTTCAGCCTCTTCAACCCGTTTTTCTAGATTTTCTAAACTAGCTGTTAAAGAACGAATTTGTTCTTCAATTTGTACAAGCTCTTGTTCAAGACTAGTAGCCTCTTCCTTACGGCTCAATACGGAGGCACGCTTACGCTTTGTAGCACCACCCGTCAAAGAACCACCTGGTTGGAATTGTTCCCCTGTAAGGGTAACAATGCGCAATTGTTGATTATATTTCTTCTGTAATCCAATAGCATCATCCATAGAGGACACTACTAACGTACGACCTAACAAATATTGGAAAATATGAGCGTATGTATTATCAAAGGAGATACAGTCAACAGCGGTACCTATAACACAACTTTCATGTAAAGCCGGTGTTTCATAGGGTTTTCCTTTTACAGAATCCATCGGCAAAAAGGTTACGCGGCCACCTTGAATGGATTTCAAATAATTGACACCCTCCGCAGCAGCGCGAGCAGTAGTGGTAACAACGTGGTTAACACTACCACCTAATGCCGTTTCGATAGCCGTAGTATATTTATCTTCTACCGTAAAGAGATCACCCACAGCACCTGTAATTTCTTCGCGCCAAGATCCTTTACCGTTTAGGATATTCTTAGTACCTTCTAAATATCCTTCATGTTGTTCTTCCCATTGGGCTAATAGTTCGATACGACCTTTAACACGTTGTTCTTGGGTACGAAGTTTTTGTAGCTCTTTGCGTTCCTCACGAGCTTGTATAACTGCTTCTTTACCACCATCAACGAGGGCTTGTCGTTGTGCAGAAATAGCAGTAAATCTCTGACCCAATGTTTCATATTCAGCACGAGCTGCTTGTAGTTCACTATCTACTTGAGCTATTTCAGCCTTTAAAACTTCACATTGCTTTGCAGATTCAGCCTTACGAGCTTCTAAGCTACGAATACTAGCCTTTGCTGTTTCAATAGCGCTCACAATTTCTAATTGATGTTGCTCAAATGTTTCTCGATTAGATTGTAAGGATTGGAACTTAGCTTGTTCTGCACCGACATCTTCGACAGCTTTTTTATAATTATATTCTAGCTCTTCTAGCTTAGATTCTTTCTCTACCAGTTGGGCGCTTTCATCTTGAATCAATTGATTTAAAATGCGTAATTGTTGCTCTTCGCCCTTTTGTGTAGCTTCTAGCTCGCTAATGCGCATAGACGTTTCATCTAATTCACGGTGAGCGGTCTTTAACTGCTCTTCTAAAAGACGTAAATGACCAGCTAACCGCTCTTCATCACGTTGCTTTTCCGTATACTGAGCTTCCCATAATTTAAGCTGTTCTTGCTCTTTAGTGGAAGATGATTGCAATGTATGACGGCGAGCTTCTAATTTGGACAACTCCGTTTGAAGCTCAATCTCTTCATTCTTAAAGGCTATATTATCATTTTCGAAACGCGTTAATAAACGATCAGAGGTCTTATAATTGTGAAAGCCTAATGCCCCATCATAGTCGCGCTTTGTACGACTTAAGGTCATATACTTTTTAGTCTTTTCCGCCTTTTCAGACAAAGGTCCTAGTTGCTCTTCGATAGTAGCCATTACGTCGCGTACGCGTTCCATGTTTCGGTCTGTGCTAGCAATACGACGCAATGCATCTTCTTTATTGATTTTAAAACGAGAAATACCTGCTACATCTTCAAAGATCAAACGACGCTCTTCAGGCTTTGAATTCAAAATAGCATCAATTCGGTTCTGACCGATAATAGCCATTGAATCTTTCCCAAGGCCTGTATCAGCTAATAAAAGATGAATATCCTTTAAACGACAAGAGCGTTTATTGATAAGGAACTCACTTTCACCAGTACGATAAATACGGCGTGTAATAGCAACCTCAGCCATATCTACATCTAATTGATGGTCACTATTGTCGAATACAAGAGTAACCTCAGCTGCACTCATTGGCTTGCGCTTTTCCGTACCAGAGAAAATGATATCCTCTGCTTTTTGACCACGTAAGTTACGAACATTGGATTCCCCTAAAACCCATTTCATAGCATCCGTAATATTACTTTTACCACTTCCGTTAGGCCCAATAACGGCAGTCATTCCTGGTGAGAATTTTACAACCGTTTTATCAGCAAACGATTTAAAGCCCTTTAATTCCAACCGAAGTAATTGCATGACTGCCTCCTTTCTACTAACAACCCCGAATAATCATATCTTTTATTTTATCATATAATTTTTGTGTTTTAACATATATAATTAAATTTCAGTAATAATCATTGTTGCCAAGTTTTTACATAGTACGATTATACGCAAAAATCATCAAGAATAACATATAAATTTTGACGTTTATTTGACGGCAAAAAAAATAAGGGGTACCGTTTGGGTACCCCTTTTGTTGTAATTTACCATTCAATATTATGTTCAGTGGTAAAATTTGCGATTTTTACTTCTAATCTAATTCAGTTAGACGAAATAATTTGCCATTCCGAAATACCATTTCACATCGATGGTTATTTTCATCAACTAGTGTCGCTTCGAATAACCCATCTTGTGGAACTTGAATATCTTCTGCAAAATTGTAAGTCTTGTTGTTAAATTCAAATGTCTTTTCCATGTTTTTACTCCATTTTTAATATCGCACCGCCAATATCTATATTATAAGCATCAATAATTTTCTTCCGTATTTGTCTAAATTCTTTACCGTGCCCTTTGAAATGGCACTCTATAGTGGCGTGTGCTAATTCATGATAAATCGTATCTATAGTAATACCATCTTCATGATTATCTGTGCTTAATTCAATTAAACAAAAATCATCATTTGGATAACAATATGTCGTGCCTAATCTCTTTTTGCTTCTACCAGTATATTTGTGAATTAACAAATCAGGTTTAAAAGAATAACCCAATGCCTCAATATTGGCTATTGCTTTTAGAAATATATCAGCATACGGCATCATATCATCATCAAGATATAGTGTACTGATTTTATCACCCCCATTAACTATCATCTAATAGTTGACTGTTGCAAACCGTGCAACTCGGAGATAATTGGATCACCATTCCTTTACTGTATACAGAACACTACCACCTTCAAAATGCTGTCCGTCAAAGTGTGCTAATACTTCAACTTTGCCTGCTTGATAGCCAATCGTCTCATAGGCTTTACTATCTAATACCGTTATACCAGCTTTAATCTTATGAGCCTTGTTTAGGTTGATTTTATAAACGTCCACCTTTTGCTGGTCTGTATTAGCAACAACAGCAGTCCTATCAGATTTTTCTGTAGCTGCTTTAGGTAATGCCGGGTCATCACGTTTGATAGCTTGCTGCGTGTCTTTAGCCGCTTGTTCTACCGTACGAGCTTGTACATAATAAGTGACTGCTGGTTGAGCAGTTTCCATTTTGGAAACAACTTGCCGAGCTTCATCTTTGGTAATATGTATAGCATTAGCCAATTTTACAGGATCTTTTACTTGTTCCTGTTTTAATAACACAGGCTTTTCAACCTGATGTGAATTATATATAGACACCCCTACAATGGCTAAAATAATTAAAATTAGCCCCCCTATGAGAATTTTATGTCGTTTTAGGTAACATAATACCTTGAAAGTCCAAAGGCTCATCATAGACCCCTTTCTTGCATTTCTTGCGAGAACATTTCTAATGCTTGTGCTTTTTCTGCATCGAACCGTTCAACAAGATTTTCACGCAACCAACTAGGATTACCTTCATAGTTCCATGGATGCAACTTTCGTTGTTCATATGCACCATTAATTAAATCCCAGTCAAACTTAATGTCGTTTACATAAGATAAGTTCCAATCAGGCTTCCAACCCGGAACATATTGCATTGCCTCTTTAAAAAGATTAACAACTTCACCGGGACCATATTGAACGGCCGCAGAAAATACAACATCACGCAATGCTCGGCTATGTTTATTGACATCAAATAATTGATTAGATAATTCGCTACACGCCACATCATAATAGGCATATTTAATGTAGTCGTGCTGCATTTCCATGAACCCGTTAGGGTCCACAGTTCCCAGTTCTTGCCATTTGCTAATGAACTCATCGGAGTTAATAGATCCTGCACTTTGAAGGGCTCTTGCATAATCTTTGTAAAACCCATCTTCTTGACGCAAGCCCCAACCAAGAAACGCATCTACACTTCCGCAATTACTTGCTAACTGATAAGCACCATACGAAATTCCCCCAAAGTCTCCCTCGCCTGTAGATACAATAGCTGGGTCTCCATTGCTTTCATACGCAGCACTTAATTTTCCTAGTTCCATTTGTTTTGCTCCTTCCTATTTGATTCACGTCCTCCTAAATAGCCAACGAGTCCGGAGGAAATACTCATGGCCAATTCGTTATAACCATAAAGGACGGCCATTATATTGACCGCCCCTAAGACGAGGATTGTTAACACCTCACGAATACTAATTTTTTCAATCATTTAATCGCATCCTTTATTGATTTTACGAACGCTATCAACTCTTTAACCAAACTCATCGCACGTTGAAACCATGCACTCTCTACAAATTCAAGTTCAATCATGTTTTCTACAATACTTGCCAACTCAACCATGATTGGCACTAGATACATCAATGTAGATAGAAACACATCAATTCTACCTAGCATAGGAATGTCAACATCAGGCAATGTTAATAGGATGAATGATAATAGGAATATCCAAGGATAAGACTTAACTAATTTTTTAGTCATATCTGCTCGTAGTTTTCCGCTTACCAAAAATCTACGTTGCTTACCATTAACTTCAACACTCGCCCATCCTCGCCAAATGATAGCTAGGAAAGTATTCTTTAAAGTACATTCTCTATTTGTAGCTAAATTAAAATTGCGTGCCTCAACTAAGACACGCAAGAATGTATCGACAAATACCAATACAACACTCGTAAATATGGCTAGTGATATTCGCACCGCCTCTGCTACGTTAAACCCTTCTACCATGAAAGGCGCTAATACAACTTCTATCATTCTTACTCCCCAATTCGTTCAATAGTTATAGTAAATTGATGCCGTGTTAAACTTACAGTATCTCTCCATCCATTTATATTGAAAACAGTATCTGTTAAATAATCATCTCTACCTGTTGTGGAAACATTAACCTCAATATCTTGCGATGCAGCTATAGTAAATTCATTAGTTTTGTCATACCCACCATGCACAGTCGCTCTATACTTTCCTTTTGGTAAGTACACAAACATTTTTTCTGTACCCCTAATGTCATAAGGTACCTTTCCCCATCGCCATGTATTAAACAATACAGGGTTGGTTTGTACATAACTTTTAGCACTATTTGATGTACGTTGCACCACAAGGGCGGTTTTATCACCGCCCAATCGTGCATAGTATGTTTTACCACTAATTACTATTGGTAATCGTTTTTCTCCTACATCACGCAAGTTATCAGTTAGTCCAAAGGTTAGTGTATCGTTTCCTTTCTTAACTTTTAAGTTAGGCATTATTCAACATACACCTCATTTCCACCATTGGCACTCCACAATTTCAATCGGCTATTTAAGGATGTTTGTACTCTCCCCCAAGATTTCCATTTATCAGCCATAAACATTCTGTGGTATGTTTCGCCATTGAACGCATGGAATGTTTGGTCTATCATCTTACCTTTCCCAAAGTTCATTACAATCAACATCCCTTGTTTGTGGCTACGTGGTGGATTATTAGCACCGCCATCAAAGTTGATTTCGATTGCCCCTTGCTCTGTGAATGTATTCCAATCTGTCGCCGCCTCAACTTTAGAGTACGGAAAACCCAACTGGTCTACTTCTGTTTTCTTAACAAAGTTATCGTCTACATCCTTTTTCTTATAAATTGCCGTTCCGTAATGTTTGGTGGTAAGTACTGTGAAACTATCTGTACCATCATAGTGTTTAAATTCCTTACCTTTAACAAACGTATTAACGGAGTTATCGCCAAGTTCTACGTTACCGCTAGTAGATACCTTAGCCATACCAACACCATGTCCGTCAGGTTTATAACCCTCGATTAAGGTATTATTAGCCATTTTAAGTGCGCCACTTAATGTACCACCTGCTAGTTTGAGATAATCAAGCGTTGCTAATCGTGCAGTATTGATTGAGTTTTCAAAGTCGTAATTTGGGTCACCTACATAAATATCTACTTGGTGACGTCTGTTTGGCTTTTGAGTTAGTACTGCAAAATAGAACTTGCCATTGTAGTAAGCGATGTCTTCGATTTCCGTCTCACGATTGATTTCAATGATCTGTTTAACTGTACCGAATGGTGTACACTCTACAAGACTTCCTAACGTTGCGGACATGATTGCGCCGTTTAGCATAAAGGCCCCGTTATTATTCATGTCCGGATAGATATAATCGACTTGGTACGTTTTGAGTTTTTTGAACTCATCATTATACAAATTGATAGTTCGTACTCTTTGGTTACCTGCAATAGGTACAATGGATACATAAGTCCTTGTAATCGGATCATAGTCAATGTTGAATACCTTTTCTTGCAATGTAATAGTATTTTCGATTGTCATAGTATCGGCATTCATAACCGTCAAATTATTGCCATTTTTTAGCCCATTTGCGATGTAAATCTTATTCGTATACCGATTATATGTCATCGTATTACAATGCCCTAGGCGTTCAGAATCCGTAAATTTATAAGTACCTACTTTTTCAAAAGTGTCTGGGTTAAGCTCGTAAAGAATTTGATTAGTACCTTCACCATTAATACAGGCAAGTACAAATACATTCTTTTTAGAGTTATAGGTAAACCCTTGGCATTGATTTACTTCTGCATCATACGTAATGTTTTTCATAAATGCGATATTGGATGCACTTTTTAGCATTGGTGTTTCTATTGGATAATACGGCTTGATATTGGTATATACACCCATATCCATAACAGAACCTACTGTATTAAAGGTTAAATGTTCAGTTAGTTTGTATTGACCATTTGGCACTAATAGAATTTTATTAGCCAAATTATCATTAGCACGTTTAAATGCAGCCGTATCATCGGTGACGCCATCGCCAACTGCTCCGAAGTCTTTAACTGACACAATACCATTTAGCGATTCTTTTCCAATGTATTTAGCATCAGCTTCACTTTTGGTTACAATTCCTTTGCCACCGGGTATTGCTATTTCTTCAGCTTTAGCAGCTGCTACCTCTGCACGTTTGGCTGCATCTTCCGCTTTCTTGGCATTGCCTACACTAGCAATTTGTTTATTGTTAATATCAGTCTTAATAGCATCTGCTTTTGTAACCAAATCATTAATATTTTTCTTATCAGTTTCCGCCTGCGCAGCATATGCTTTCGTATTATCTGCAAGCACTTGAGTTTTCTCAAATGTATCAGCACTTTGGATAAGAGCCGTATTTGCAGTTGCCAATTTATCGTCTACAGTTTGAGATAAGGCATTGATATTTTCGTTAATGGCTGTTAGCTTTGTTGCATTGTCTTGTACTTCATTGGCTTTTTCCTCTGCCGTAGATGCAGCTGCAATTGCTTTTTTAGCAGCTTCAATGGAGTTATCTACAATATCACGTGTTACTTGATTTGGGTCTTCATCAGCGCCTACATTGATTTGTAATGTGCGATCCAATTGTTCTTTCATTTCCTGAAGAATTAGAATGACTTTATCACCCATACCTTCAATATGATTGTAGGGCCATTTATTGGCTAATTCTGTAGTTTGTGAAATTGGAGTTCGTCTAACTAAAACAACTTTATAAGTTGCTGGTAATGGTTCACCAATACTTGGATACGTTAAAGTTTTATTTTGTGCATCATATAAGATGTTCCCTGTTTGCGCTGTTTGCCGTCCGTCTCCATCAACTAGAATAAGGTTAATGTCTTTTATGTTGTTAAAGTCATATGGCCAAATAAAAATCTTGTTTACCCCATCACATTGATATTGAACAACTGGATTGTTGACTTGTGGAATCACAATATCCCGCCTTTCTTTGCATATAAAGAGGACTACCTAAAACTAGGTAGTCCTTACTTTTATTTTTTCTTCTTCTTTTCTTTTTTAGTCTTTAAACGCTTGTCTAACAAAATTGACATGAATACATCTTCAATCTTGGCATCCGTATCAGTCAGCCCTACACGCAACAATGTCCAGAAAGCATCGGTTACGGTATCACTAAAACCAGTTACACGGTTAGAAACCTGACTGAGCGAACGGCCTACATCAACGATATCTTTATTGTCACTTGAGATAGCTTGACCGGTATCCCATAATTTCTCAAAGATACTTAATCCCATTACGGTATTACCTTTATTGTATGGATGTTCTCCTAAAATAAATTTCATACCCATAGTGGCTATATCTCTTACTAACGGAATCCCCATAGTTCCTTGTTGTACAAATTCTTCGGCAAAAGACTTGGCGATAGATTCTGGATCATCATCGTCACCATTGGTCATAGCTTTATAAATTACCATGCCAATTGCTTGCGATACAACTGTCCACCATAGCATTCGAGCAAATTGCGTCCAGTACCCTTTATCTTTTCCTGCATACCACCCTTCAGCAATAATGTTGTATAGAGTGTTTGCGTATGAGTAAAATGGAACGAATAACTGCGTTAATGGATTTCTTGCTCGTTGAATAGCTGCAGCGTCTTTAGTATCGCCACTTCCGAATATATCTCGTATTGCTCGGTCACCTGCTTCAATTGCTTGTTGATTAATCCACTCAGTACTTAACCCTTCCTTGGATTGGAGTTCAGCAATCTTTTGATCATACGCAAATTTCCATACTGGTATGGATAATGCGAAGTCTGTTTCCGTGAGCAGTCGGAATCCCATATTATTAATTTCATCACGGATTTCAGCACCTTTTTCAAACTTGTACCCGCCGATATTCTTATCATTAATACGGAGCCCCTTTCCTTGGATGTTTAATCCCTTCTTCAAATCTTTATCCAAAGTTTGAATACGTTCCCTCATGAATATGGATTGTTCCATAACAAAATCACGGGTATTGTTATAAAGCTCTGTACCGTGGCCATAGAATCCTACACCTGCATGATTAACGGCTCGAAGTACATTACCGGCACCAATACGATATGCAGCAACAGGAATATTCAAGGTATTCTGAATGGCAACTGATACACGGCCAGCCATGATAGCCATAGATGTGTTTCTCTTTAATGCTGTAACAATCTTACCAAATGCATCAAGCTTAGCCGCTTCATCCTTCCAATTATCACGAACCCAAGTCCGCAAGAATTGATAGGAATTAATTCCAAATTTCTCAACAATATAGTTTTGAAACTCTCGATTGGCTACTAACCGATTTACATCCGTCACAGCTTTACGCATAGTAACGTGATTAATAGCTTCTATAATCGAATTTGGTATAACGTCAAAATCAAGCAATAAAGATTTATCCTTAACCACATCTAAACGGCTTTTAGTAGCACTCATGCCAGTCCCTAAGATAGCATTACTACTAACCATAGTCTTGGCGATGTCTTCCACTTCTTTGTCAGATATACTAGCATTGACTTCCGGATTATACACAATTGGGTAATACTGTCCAACAATAGTTCTACCACCAATAGTGAATGTGATGCCTTCTTCCTTTTTCAATGGATTGCCATAGAGTTCCTCTTGAACTTTGCTACGTTCAGTAAAGAACGAATTAATATGATCCCATGTTCTGATAATGAATTCCCAATCTTTATCAGTAAGGATTTCTTGAAAGGCTTTTTCCATTTCAACTTCAGTTATCTTGGCCGTTTCCATTGCCCGTTGTCGGTTACGTTCTGTACCCCAGTTTAAAGCCAATGCAATGACTTGTTCTTTGGTTAGATTCCGCAATTCCCCAACATCGTACATATGCTTATTTCGGATGTTAAATAATTCACGTTTTCCATATACAGAGGATACATCTTTGGCCAATCTACGCATGGATATTTCCTTACGTTCATTGAACTCTTGCGTTGCACGGCTAATCGGATCATAGATATATTTCACAGCATTAGGCCCTAATCGGCGCAAGAATGTTTCAACTTTGAGCAAGGATAAATTTCCTTTATTAATAAGACCTGCAACGGCTTCCAAACCAGTTTGATTGTTTTGTGCATTAAATACATTCCCATTAACTTTGCCAAAGGTATCTATTGCTTCCGTTAATATGCCATCCACCGCATCGTCAAATGTAATAGATTCACCTTTATCATTAAGAATAGTAGAGCCTTCATAGGCATTGCGCCCATTTTTATACATACCAGTCATTAATTCTTCGAGTGTATCCAATTGGCTCATTGTAAGATTCTTAAATGACATAGGTATTTTACCATAGAATAGTTGTACAATCCATGGGTCAAGGAATGTAATGCTTTGGTCACCTAGAATATCCGCATCAGGATCTAATGCATTAATTACCGCATTCATATCAAAACCATCTACTGGTTCTAGTCCATCATATTTAGTTAACCCCATTTGATATGCCATGTGTGCGTAGAAGTAACGCATATTAGGTTCAATAGTAATAGGATTTTTAGGGCGTGTCATCCTATTTAGATTATCAAGTAACTTAGTTCGTAACTTCTTAATGCGGAGTGCATTGTCAAACGCAACACGAGCTCTCGCTTGATTTAAAAGTTGTAACTGTTTTGCTTGTAGTGCCTCTTCCAGTTTATTGACTGCCAATGCCCTATCAGCACGCTTACCTTCACGAATAGCTTGGTTTTGATACTTCTTATACTGGCTAGCTTGAGATAAGGTCAAATCGCCCAATTCCTGTTTAGCACGGTTCATATAGTCACTGATTACACCTATTCCACTATCTCGAATAGCACGTACGTTATCAATGCGGTCTTGAAGTAAGTCTTTTAATTGTTCGATACGTTCTTGTGAGTTTAATGATTGATTGTCTAATCTCATTAACATACGTTCTTCTAATCGCTCTTTTTGTTCGATTATTCTATCAAGTCGATTCGTTACAATTGTCAGACGTTTACTTAACTCATTCTTTTCATCTTTAAGTTCAGATTGATTTTTACTTGCTTGCTCCTGTAATTCTTTTTGTTGTTCTTTTAATCGCTCTATTTCATCATTAGCTTTATCTAATTCTTTAGAAACAGAACCAAGCTCTTTATCAACCTTTGCTTTTTCTTTACGAAGTTTTTGCTCTTTTGTTAACTCTTTTTCGATTATTTCTAACTCAGATTCGATTGTTTCTGAATTAGGGTCAAGTCGATTTAACTTATCGAGTAATTCCCAGTTTTTCGCAAGGTCACGATTGGTTTGTGACTTGATGATTTTTGCTTCCTCTTCAGTTAACTTCATTTGACCATCTGAAGATAATAGCCATTCTTCAGCAATTTCTATATTAGATTTACCAATATGGTTATCTTCAATGAATGCCTGCTCGGCAGATTCCATAGCCTGATTAACAGCTTCGTCAAACGTAAATCCAGTTTGCTCACGTTCAGCAGCTTCTAATTCTTTTAGCGTGCCGTATCGAGTATTGGTTAAAGCATCCTTACCAAATGCATTATAGCGTTGATGGTCTTTATAGATTGGGTACTGTTCCATTAAACGCTTTTCGATATCGGCTTGAATAGAATCTTTTTTATCGTTCCATTCTTTGATTGGACGACTTTCCAATTCTTTCATATACCGCTTCATGACACGCTCTTTAGCCATTTCCCCGACGTCGGCAATATAACCTTGAATCTTTGCTTGTTCAGCTTCATCGAGCTGTTTAAATAACTTGCTAGATTCAAATTGTTCAAGTGCCTGTTCTTTTGTGTAGGCATCAATATCTTCTTGGGTAGCGATCATGCGTGCCATAATGTCTTGGATTTCCTTAGGTGGTAATCCGCCTAGTCGTGTCACCGCACGATAGATACGAGTTAACCACTTAGAGAACATCCGGAATACACGATGCAATCCTTTAGTAGGTGCTTTGCCTTCACGAAGATACGCTTCCCATCCACGAGCAAACTTTTCATGTGCCTTTGTATTGTCAGCACCTTGCGCATCATCCCATTCAGCCCACTCTTTCAACTTGTTCCAATCTAGAACAAGTTGCTCTGGAGCATTTTCCATTTCAGCTAAGTTCTTAATATCATCAAAGAATACGTGTCCCATTTCGTGTAAGAATGTACTTCTATCAGCAGTTTTGAAAATGCTGATAATGCGTTCACCATCTTTCATGATTTCTGTCATGCCGTTTATAGATTGGTTGTACTTTTCAATGACTTTAATTGCTTTATCATCGAACACTACATAGCATCGTCCGTCTTGTTCGCCAACATAAGTGATACCTTTAACGCCATACTCATTAAGATGTTCTGATGCTTTTTTTGCACCCCCTAAGGCTTTAGATAATGCCAGATAAAAATCTCTACCATTTATACCACTATCATTTAATAGTGTAGAAAAATCTTCTTTATACTTACCCCAATAAATTTCCCTATACTTTTTACTAGCCATACCATATTCTGTAAAAGCATTAAACCACATAGTATCTAGTTGATTTTTTACATCTTTTATACTATCTGGGTTTTCTTTCAGTGCCTTTAAATCAATGTTATATTTTTCAGCTAATCTATTTATAGTTCTCTGAGTAATTGTGTTAAGTTCTCCCTCGATATATTTATCAAGGTACTTATCTTTTAGTAAATTGTACTCAGTATCTAGTTGATTAAACTTACTACCTAACTCATCGATTCCTTTTTTAGCATAATGGTTAAACAAAGGACTATTTGTATATTCATTGATAAATACTTCTTTTTCTTGTTCTGGCAATGCATTAATTGCTGCGTTTAAACTTTGCTTTGTTTCTTTACTTAAAATATTTAATGACTGTTGTTCATCAATCATTGTTTTAGTATCTGGAACATCAACTTTAAATAATGTACCTTTATCAACATCATGAATTAAAGATAATTCACGTCTATATAAATCAGATACTTTCTTATCTTTAGCAAAATACAACCCCCAGCCATGTGCTTGATTACCCTCACCAGTACCAATAGCACCTAAATCAAATGTGTCAAAATCATGTGGTGAACCATGCCATGCTGATTGATAAAAAATATTACTATTTGCGTTTCTGTAGTTGCTTAAATCATTTTCATTTGGTATACTTTTATTAAAGTAACCACTAGATTGGTTTACTTGGTAAGGCAATTGGAGCCCGTTCCTTGTAAACCATCTAGTGGTTTTTTGTTCGTTTATATAGAGTGGTGGATTGTTTTTATCTGAAAAATTATTATAAAACCACGTGTTTGCACTAGCATTATCTTTAGGGTAAAAAGATTTTATTCTATTAATTGTAATATTATTTGCAACACTAGCTGATAATTCCAAAGCAACAATACTTTGCTTTTTGTTACTATCTGTAATTTCTGTCATAACCACAATCGAACCATTAACTGTTTTAGATGGGAAAATTGCAATCGGGTCTACCAATGCACTAGGTAATTGTTTCCACATTTTGTTAGTAACTGTCTTATGTTGATTGTTTTTGCCAGCACCTGTTTTCATATCAAAATATTTAGAAACATACATTTTGATTGGCAAATCCTTAACACCTACGAGTTGCAGTACAGCTGGAGTGTCCATAACTCTAATTAAATCAGATCTTTTATAAGATGAAATATTATCTATAATTCTACTCCACTTTTTCTTATCAATACTTAATTTAAGTCTTGCATCTTGATCTAATTGATTATACCCTTTTTGGTTTTCTAAAACTGCATTCATATTGATACGTACGCTATCACGGAAATAATCCATAGCAGTATAACCACCACGGCCCATTTGTCGCATGTATTGTGCCATAACATCAGCATGTTGTGCCATGAGCAATGCATTGGCTTCTGCCGTATCACGTTGTTTACGGTCAACAGTTGCATCGCTCATTATGGATTTTAAAGACTGATACACTTCATATCCGGATTTGGATAATTGCATACGTAAGGCGATGTCATTATCTGCTAATTCAAATAATGTATCTCGCATAGATTCTAACGATTCAATCTGTTTAAGTGTATGCTCCATATCAGCATAATGGGAACCTGCTTGATTAAGTGCTTCTGGATTATCAGCTAATGTACTTTGGGTACGAGCAAGGCTAGATTGATATGCCATTCGTCTGCGCTCAGAATTAGAACGAGGTGCTTTGCTATCACCTAACCATGTAGGGTTTACCCCGCTAGTACGTGCCGTTTTTAAATCGGTATCCATAGCATCGAAATCACTTGTATATTGTTCCCGGTACTGTTCAGTAAGTTCCTTATACACATTATTAAACGTTTGCTTGATATGTGTCGGATCCGCAAGAACCACATCGAGCATTTCCTTATCTACATCAGATACTTCATCAAAGTAGCTACGAATAATATCATTCTTAACATGTTTTGCACGTTTTTCGGTATCATCCTTAACTATCTCTTTCATAGCATGCACTTCTTCTTTTGCACGTTCAAGTGTTTTCATGGATAATCCACCACGTGTAAAGTAAGAGGATTCTTCTAATGCCTTAACAGTTTCTTCAGATAAGCCACCACTTAATTGCGCATAAGACCCGATAGGAATTTCAATCGGAGAATCAGCCGTAATCGCCTTAGATACATCCTCTTGTGTTACCAATCCAGCATCTACCATATTACGAATAGCCGCTTGACCTTCTTCGGTTTCAGCCATTTCATTGACATTAATATAAGCGGTAGATACGCCTATATTATCCCCCTGAGCTTGTACGATTTTTCCATACAACTCAGGGTTTTCTTTTGCCAAATTGTTAGCGGCAGCATCGTTTTTAAGGTTCTGCATAATAACATGTCCATTACGATTTTGTTCTTCCACAACAGCCATGTGCTGTTCTTCTGGAGATAACTTTTGAAAGTCTTTAAAAGCTTTCATTGTGCGGGCACCACTAATGCTGCCACCAATTGCGCCTAACCCAACAACAGCAGGTAGTGCTTGCCACATAGCCTCACCAGCACCTACGAACATATCACTTGCAGAATATGGGCCCTCTTGATCATTCGATTTACGCCACAAATTATGCTGCAACTTTTCATTGACATCTTGTAGGCCTTCCTCAAATAGTTCTGGAGCGCCAGCTTTAATGGAAGACTTAGCCACTTGTGCAGCAGTTACGCCAATACCACGATTGAATGTCTCAACAGCATTGCTAGTTCCTCTTGAAACTGCATTAGCAAGTGCGGACTTAGGAGCGATTTTAGTTGCTGCTTTACCGATTGTACGAGTCGCCACAAATTCAATGCTGGCATCTATAGCCGCAAATGACATGGCATACTCTTTTGCTTCTTCATTGGAATATACTCGATTACCTTTTTGGTCACGTTTACCAATCAATTCAAGATATTTATTGCCAAATGACATCTTATACATCTCGTATGCCATATCAGCAGAACCTAACCATTTAGCGCCGGTCATTGCAGTAGGTATAGCAGCAGAGCCACCACTAACTACACCGCCACCAATACCGCCAATTATACCGCCTACAATAGCACCTGTACCGCCTTGCTTGCCCATCATATAGATTTGACTAGCAGTTGAACCCAATACCTCTTGTAATGGACTTCCACCATCTGGCCGTCTGTAATTTTGCAAGTTATTTTGTAATCGATTAACTTCAGCCGTTAATTCGCTAATCTTTTGTGGGTCAGATTCATAAGCTAAGGCAAAACCAACATCGCCTAATTTCATTTGGTCATTCATTGCCCAGATACTTTGTTGTATGGAATCGAATATACCTTTTGTATTCTTGATTGATTCGATATTATTTAATGCTTGAATGCCTTCAGCTTGCGAACCATATTTTACTTTATATAGTTCTGGGAACTCATCATAAATATCTTGTAAAACTTGGCCACGTTCTGCACGCCTAGATAAATAATCAGCACGTTCAAAGGCTCTATCATCGCCAAACATGACTGTATCTGCACCAATATTTAAAGTCTTAGCAATTCGCAAAGCTTCATTAGCACGTAATTGATCATTGTTATATAAAAATAATCGGTCTGTATTGCTAACGAAACTAGCAGGCAAAGCATTAGGCAAAGATTGACCTAGTTGACCTATCGCTTGAAATGCATTACCTTGCTGCCCGAATGGAGAAATCGTTTCCGTCCCATCTGCATTTTTAATGCTAGTAGGAGTATTGGCAATTGTAGATAATGCATCCGCTGTGCTTTTAGCAATATTTGATACAGTTTCTATTCCTGAACCGATAGCTTGCCCAACTGGTGTTAAACCACCTACTGGACTAGACTGTATGCCGGCATTAGCCGTAAAGGAACGTGGGCCTTGTCCGTATCCATGTATTAACGCTTGAAATTCCTCACGTTCTTTTTGATTAATATCAGCCATTTGTATATCTCCGTTGTAATGCATTATATTCTGATTCATAAATGTCTTGAGTAGAACCATCTTTATAGGTTACTCGGATATAATGATTGCCAATAGGTTCCGCATGAATAATCCCTATAGCTTGGTTACTTGCACCGCTAATTGTTGAGGAATAATCGTCTCCGTCACCAAAGAATGGTTTGCTTGTACTACGTAATGTACTTGTTGCGACTGCAGCATCGAAGATTTCATCTTTTTCCGCATCTGTAGGTGGTCTATGATGTTTAACCTTAAATTCCTCAATACGTCCAGCCATTTCTTGTTTAACACCATATTTAAAACTGCCTGCCAATGTTTTGTCTTCAGGCATAACTGTAGCAAGTTTATATTCATATGGAGTTAAGTCAATGTTGCTAGCTTTCTTATTGTTATCATCGATTTCAAGTAATGATGCATCAAGTTCATCATCCATGATTTTATTAGGCAATACACGTTCTGCATATGCTCGTGTTTGTTCGTAAGTGTGAGATTTAGCGTACTGCTTAATTCCCCATTTTTCTTGTGCCGTCATCTTCAAACTGTTTTCATAAATTTTATCTAGCTTCGGTCTTTCGCTAGCCATTTTACCACTCCAATATTCTTGCTCTTCTGGAGTAGTTGCTCCTGCTAGTTGAACCTGTGCATATTGGAACGCACCGCTTACATCGCCATTGGCTATTTTTTGATTTAAGATTATTTGACCTGATTGTAAACGATCATTAATAGCAATCTTTCTAGTTTGTTCTTGCAACGTAAAATAATTTTTATATGCCGTCCTAGCCTCTTCTTCTGCTTTCTTAATTTGGTCTTCGGAATACTTAGGGCTACCGCCGCTAGACATTGGGGCATTTCTCATTAAGCTCTTATAATGTTCTGCGCTTGCCGTATAATATCCACCAGCTTTTAATTTATCAGCATATTCATCTATAGATTGTGCATTGATAGCATTATTAGGAATGATATATCCTTTCATCCAATCATCAACAAACTCTTCATCAGAATTGTACATTTTATAATAATTTGTACCACCATCAGTCTGTTTGTTTTCTTCACCATTTGGTTCAACCTGTGTTAAACCTGCGTAATTGTGATTTTCTCTAGCAAGCCTGCTTAATTCACCGCCAACTGTACCTTCTGCATATAATTGTCGATATGCAATTTCAGTATTAATACCATATTTTTTATTAGCATAAACAGCCATATCCCATAACTGTTTGTTTTGACCAACTCCACCTTTAATGGCTTCTTCGTTTTCAGTTTCCATCTTGGCTCTAACATACATGGCAGCGCTGCTCATTCCTGAGTTTAAATCATGTCCATACATCTGATACAACTTAGCATGTGTATTATCATCATTAACTAGTTTATTAATGTTCATTTGACTGGACATTTTTTTATATGGCGTCAACACATCTTCACTAACAACACCACTTAATGAAGTCAATAAATTTCCAACTTTCGTTGAATCATTTTCTGCCACGGATCTATCAAGTAAATACTTTCCTGTTTGGTCTGTATTAGCACGGATTTTTTCATTAATCTGCTCATCATCTAGTCCCAATTCCTTGCCAGTAGACCGATACAAATCACCCATCAATGCAATTGTTTTCATTTGGTCAGCCATGTTGTCAGAACGGATAGCAGAATCACGAAGATTTGTAATTTGATTTTGCGTAGCTGTACTTAACGCCGTTTCATATTGACCTCTTGAATATTTGGATATGTTATTGTAATCAGTTGTCTTAGATGTTTCAACGGCTTTTATAAAGGCATTAATAGCATCATTCGTTCTGAATTTATATTTACCCATGATTTCACGTTGTATTTTATCTACACCAGCATTATAGTCAGGCAATATAGATTGAGCATTCATTCCTTTACGATTCATCAGCCCGTCTTTATCATCATTCAACAGTTGGTTAGTACTATTATTGAACTCATTAATAGCATTGGTTACATCGATGTAATCTTTTCGTTTGTCAATTTCCATCCATGTATTTGTTGCATCTTGTAAAGCTTTACTCATAGCATTTAAGCCACTTACATTACCACCATATGCCGTTTCATTACTAGAAGCCTGTGTGCTACCTTGAATTGTATTTAATTTTTGGGTTGGATCATAATTAACAAATTTCATATCCTACCTCATTTTATAATCACGCTTAACAGTTACGACTGGGCCTTTATCTGTATATCCTACAGGGTCACCACCATATATAGTCGTCATCTTGCCACCTGCGTATTGTTGTTTAATACCATACATAGATGATGCGGCACCAAGAATGCTACCTACCATTGCCAAATTGCCTTGACGTCGTGCATTTTTAGCAGAAGCACGTGCGGCATTAGCCTCATTCTGATAGTTCATACCGTTCAAATATTCATTGTAAATAGCATTATTCTTATTTTGTTCCCAATTGTAGATGTCTTTGTTGTATTCATCATAACTAGATGCCATCAATTGTAATGGGGACCCTGCCATTTGCAATCCTCCTGCCCCTGCCTCGGCTGCATTTGTGCCAGCTACAAGCTTCATGCGGTTATCCATCTTGTCCCGCTCTTGTAATTGTTGCATAGCAATTTGTTCTTGTTTGCGGTCAGATATTCGCTTATTAGCCTCAGCCGCTTGTGCTTGGGCGTTGTACATTGAAATTTGCGCTTTTGTTTGTTGATGTTGCGCAATCATCCCTATGCCGGTACTGACTGCGGTTAAGATTGCCGCTGCGGGTAAGCACATATGAAGTCCTCCTTCTTGAGAGTAAATAATTCTAAATCACCAACTTTTACAGTTGGATGAATAACGGCTCCAATCGATTCGAGCCATCGTTTCGTTTTTATGTTAGTTGTGTGAACGTAATTAAATAACCATTCTCGAGTCTCTAACCATTCAGCAATAACTTGATTGCTTAACTTGATAAAACACATCTGCCATCGCATATCGTTTTCTAATACTTTATTACCTAGAAAATAAATCCCATACATTCCGTTAACTGGTTCTTTTGCAATCCCATATACGCAAATAGCCACATCGTCTTCTACAACGACATGGCTATCATAATCAGATTTGCAAATCTCGGAACAGAAATCTTTGAAAGGGTATAAACGATTCACCTCTTGGACTTCTATGGCGTCTATTTCCCTTAGGTTAACTTCTAGGTCCTGAATTAATTTATCTCGCCGTGTAGGCTCAATTTCGTTAATTTTATAGTCCCGGAACATCTCTTAGTCCTCCGCCAATTTCAACAATACGAGTTATCGATAATAAATTAAATGGGAATGGATCACTATGCTTAATACATATCGATGTATCGGTTGAATAATTTATTCCCATTTTAGGTAGGATTACAGGCTTATCACCTGTAAACAATTCATTTGGTGGTAATGTAATATCATCCATTCTGTCAAATGTACGGCCAACTTTACCGCCAAACGATTTATACATGCGAAGCACTACTCTTGATACTGTAGCAACTCGGCCTTGTAAAGTACCATCGTTTATTTGTTGTTCTACGTTAGGTATTTTAATTTTAGTAGTGTAAGGCAAACCAACAGTAATTACATTTGCTTTGCCATCCAATTTAATAACACCAGTTGGTGGTACTACCCTAGATGGCATCTGTTGTCCATCAATTACTATGTCTACCATTTGCCCTACTAAATGAGGTGCGTTGATGTAATCAGTCTTAATTGAATTAGCGACTTTAACATAGCAATCTAAGAACACATCGGAGTTATCTTCTGTATACAACGGAATACTACGTTCAATGCATTTCACACTCTTATTATTAATCACACGATCCACAACAAAATAGATTGTGTCTTGCTCACCCTCTGCTACACTCTCTACATATCGATATTTACCATTCGTTACAAAGTGCGACCATCCATACACTTTTTGTTCTGGGATATAAGTTAAACAGTTGAGTTGCCCGTCATCTCGAACGTAATAAATAATACTGTCAGGGTCTTGTGCATAAGCACTTGTTACTGCCAGATGACCTTTAACCAATGTTTTAACAAACAATGTAAGGTCTTGCCCTGTGTAGTTGTCGCTCTCATAAGAGTAACCCATATCACGAACAGTACCGCCACGCTCTTGAACAAACACGCACCGATTACCTATGAATTGAGGTTCACACGATAAGGCCCCTCGTTGGGTTTGTGTTTTTAAATTGCAGTTGGTAGGCGTAATGGTTTTATCACCTCTTACAATCCACTCATTACCGCTTGTAAGAATGATTAGATCGTTAGCTGGTACGAGATGACGAATCTCACACATCTTGCGATTAATAACCGGCAAGGTGATTGCACTATCATCTGTGATAGTGCCTTCCACCTTTTCGACACCAAAATTTGGATAATCACCAGTACGGCTAAACCATATGAAGTTAGGCTTGCTATCAGTAGCAGCAACTACAAATCGGTCTTGATAGAATGTACAAAGTTTAGGATAACCTCTGCCTCTATTCCAACTGCCTAATTTCCATTGGTAGCTAGGCTCACCCTCTTTAATACCATTCAGAACATTAACCTTTGCATTCTTAGCATCAGTTACGCTTTTAATCTCAACGATACCATATTGAGTGAACGGCATAATAGATAAGTCGCAATTCACAGAACCACTCTTAATATCCGATACATATTTAAGCCTTGCTCCAGACTCTATCTTTCCTGTATCAGTAACATTGTAGTCATTCTTAGATGTATACGTTCTGTAATCTTTCCAAGTCTGACCGTCATTGTTAGAAATCTGTAACTTGACTGTACCCTCCCATGTGCCGTGCGTTGTGAATTTCCATGATAACTCGGTATCAGTACTAAATGCTCCAACATTGTAATTGATGTTGTTGTAGGTTTTTTCGATAGTCTGTGCTTGCATATAGCGTTTTACTTTTTTCTCTACCACTTCACCAACTGACTTAGTATGTACCGCCTCAACGTAATATGCAATCTGAATAACACTACCTACCATATCTTGTGTGAAGAGGTCTTTTGTGGATGTGATCGTATCGCCATTAACTGTCAATGTATGCCCATTGTCCGTGTTGATTTCATCATAAGGTTGTTCAGTTAGCTTATATGTACTCATTCTCCAGTCAGTATCACTATATCGTGATAGCGTTTGAATAGGGTACTTGCCACTACAGATGAACATAACATCACCAGATTGGTTACAATTTAAATCAAACAATATATCGCTAGTGAAAGGAGTCGTAATTTCAATACCGGTATAAATTCCGTAATTCCATACACGAATATATTTGTCACCAAATTCGAGCATGAAAGAATTATTGGTGTTTGTCGTAAATTCAAATAATCGTGTTGGCTTATCACTATATTTAACTTGCCCCACGTATTGGCTGCCTTGACGTTTTGCAACGGCTCCATATGGACGAATAACCACATTCTCCGATTCCAATAAGGCACTTTTGTATTGCTCCAAATCAAATCGACTCGATACATCCGGCGACACCTCGCCAGTTGTAAATGCTAATTGCGATATATAAAGAGGATTACTCATTACCAATCCCTCGCTTTCACATAGCTAGATATATATACTGTATCTTGTTTACGCTCCTTTGCGTTCATCCCTTTAGCCTCTTGAACTGCCGCTTGATACAATTTGTAAGCTTGGTCAAACAATCCTCTATCCCCAGTAAGCGGCATAGCTAATGCACTAGCCAATTTGCATTGCAACATATACAAGGATATCGAATCCCAAACGTCTAAATCTGTCACGTCATATATATAATCAATGAATGCTAGTGGCATATCGCTCACTATGCATTTTTTGTTATTTCCAATATTAAATATGTTGTATTCCGGTTGCGATTCAGCATGGAAGCGATCGCCTTGCGGAATAACACCTAAAATGCGGATACACTTTTCAGGATATGCATATACATAATTCCACCCATTAATTTTATGGGCGGACAATACCAATTTTTCATTTTTTCGAGCAAAATTCCATTCAAATTGTCGCAATACCAACTGTCTAGTTGGGTCATATTGCATACGGCATTGGCGACCTTGCTCTGTTTCTTCTTCAAGTGAATAAAGCAATCCTGCGTTAATTAATGCAAGTGCTTGATTACAAATATCAGTAGGTGTCATATTTCCCCCTATATGGTAATAGAGGGATGCATAAGCACCCCTCATATTGTCACTTATTCTTCCGTAGTATCGGTTTTCTTTTTGTTTGTTTTCTTAGGCTTTTCATCTGGTGGATTTTCATTGCCTGTATTGTCACCTTCAGTATTTTCATCTGGTGGATTTTCATTGCCTGTATTGTCACCTTCAGTATTTTCATCTGGTGGATTTTCATTGCCTGTATTGTCACCTTCAGTATTTTCATCTGGTGGATTTTTGTCACCCTGTTCTGTTTCAGGAGGCTGAGTTTCAGTAGACGGTTCTTTGTCTTTAGCCTTAGATTTTGGGTTAAAGATTTTTGCTACTTCATCTTCGTTACCAGAGAAAAGCTGTTTGAAATAATCAGGCTCAAATTCTTTAATTTCTTCTTCAGAGAAATTAATAGTTTCACCTTCTTGAATTAATCCACGATTACCATGGTACATCATTACGTTAGCTGTAAAAATCATAGTCTCACCTCTTATTTCAAATTCACACCATCTGTTAAGAATGATGTAATCGTAGCGGCAGTCATATTATTCGCATTGATACGAATAAACTTTTTAGCACCTGCAGGAAGTCGACCTTTGTATTCTGTGCCAGCTTTAGAGTTCTGTGGTAATGTAATTCCGGTTAGCAATACAGCATCAGCCATATTTTCTTTATCAGAAGTGTAAACATTAAATAAAGGCGTACCCGTAACATCTTTATCTAAACGAATATACAACCATAAGGCAACGGCAGCATCGCCACCATTCCCATTCATCACTACATCAGAATTTGTATTTGCAGTGATTTCTTTTTTCCAAAAGAATGTATTTTGAGTATCAATAATCATTGAATTATGTCCCTTTCTTTTTACGCAATAACACGAGATTCAGTGCTTAACAATGCATCAATTTTACGAACTGGCACACCGTTTGCACGAGTAACAAGTTTACCCATTTCCATATCTTCAGTGATAGTGGAACCATGTTTTGTGTTCTTTTGCAAACGTAAGAATGTACGCAAGGTACGGTTCATATACCAAACTGGACGAACACCACCAAGGTTAGGAATACGTTCTTCCGCTTCAATCATTAAGTTGATAAGATCTGCACCGGCTTTAGCATCATTTGTCAATTTCGTAACATCGATATTAGCAATACGAACTACGTTTCGCCAATCCCGTACAGTCAAACCAACATCATGTTTAAAGTGAGTGCGATATGCCTCGAACATGGAACCATCGTCTTTAGTTACCGTAACAACGCCTTTATCTTCTTGGTGCAAGCCTGCTGCAGAACCTTCAGGATAAATGCCATGAACGGACAAAGGACCCCAACCAACAAGCCAAATAGATGCCAAGTTACCTGTGCCACCTGCATCAAGAATATTTTCTGCACTTGCTGCCTTCTTAATATCAAGAGTATTGAACCGAGGAGCCAAGCCAATGAATTTTTCTGGCGTATTTTCATCGCCATAGAAGATTGTACGACATAATTCCTGCCCCATGGATTCAACGAATGCTTTATCTTCAGTTGCACGGAAGGATGCTTTATCTTTGGATTTATCAACAAGCGCTTTATCAGTTTGCGAATATGCTTCAAGCATACCGCAATTGTCGGTAATTTGACGTGTGGAGGATTTAGACGCTTGAACACCGCCATATAATTTACGCCATGTAACATCTGGCAAACCAGTACGTACAGTCGTTACAAAGCTAGACCCTTGGTTACATTCGACCATCGTCATATCTTGAATGATTTCAGTGGATTGGTCCAATTGCTCAATAATTTGAGCGACATTACCATTAGGATCCATTCGTTTTTGCAAATCTAAAAGTGTTAAATTTTGAGTTCCAATTGTAGCCATTAATTATTTACCTCATTTCTTAATACATAGATGGATACATTTTTCGTTTTGCTGCTTCTTCATCAGAATTTTGACCGGTTCCAGCTTGTCTTGTACCTTTACCCGGGTCTTCCTGAACCATTTCACCAACGGCCGCAAATACCTTAATCATGTTGATATTGTTGTCGATGTGACTATCAACAAGTAATTGACGTAATTCCGGTACCGCTTTAGTTAGTGCTTCGATGCCTTTGCCTGCAAGCGCTACAGTTTCATCGAATTTACCGCCTAATTCCTTTTTGGCGTGTTCATAATCCGCTTGTTGTTTTTCAATGATCGCTTGCTCTTGCTGCTCTTGATAAGCAGTCAAGATATTTTGTGCATACTGACTGCCAAATTTAGCTAATTCAACAGCCTGTTCCTGTGTTGCACCAACTTGGTTAAGTAACTTACTAAAGTCTGCAGATACAGTTTCATCAAGTTCAGTACCTTCAGGGAACACGGATTTGAAATCATAAACTGTTGGTTCAGCAGGTGGCGTATTATCACCGCCTAGTACAGATGGATTACTACCTTCACCATCTGGTTTAGCAGGTGGTTCAGTAGGTGGCGTAGGATTATTTTGGTCCGGATTCGCGCCCGGTTCATTGCCAGTCATGTTATTGTTAGCACCCATATTGTCATCAGCCATTTTGTTTCTCCTTATCGACTAAATTATTAAAATATTCTTGTTGCCCGATATATTCGAGCTGTGCAAGGTGGTATTGTTTAACTCCATCAATGCCTAATTTGTTTAGGTCCCAATGGAATAGCAATCCCACCTTCCGTTTTCCTTCGTTGAAATATGTTTCACTATTTCCAGTAAACGATTGCTTTAATATGCCCGAGCGATCCATTAGGCGACAAAAAAACCACCTACCTAGCTCTGTGCTAAGTACGTGGTTGAGAGCTTGCATATCTCGCTCTTGCATATAATCTTTAATTGTTTTCTTCATCTAGATACCGTCCATTCCTAGCCACTGCTGTAATGCAGGATTGCCATCGTTGGCGGCATCTGTTGCTTGTTTGGCCGCACTAGCCATTTGAGGTGCTAGTTGAGCCGCTTGCATTAACTGCATTTGCTGCTCCTGTTCAGCCTGTGCCTGTGCTTGTTGTGCTAAGATTTCTTGATATTCATCATCTGAACGAATAATCTTAGCCGGAACACCGAGATTTACACCGTATGTATTGGCCGCTTCCTCAAAGTTGAACTTGTTGACGATATTAGGATTAGCTTGTGCCAAAGACATAATAAACGCAAAATACTGTTCGATATTTACCAGTGAACTCATCTTTTGCGCTTGGGCAAGTGGTGAAATATATTCAATCTTCACTTCTTGACCGTTTAATTGGTCTAAGAGTTCCTCATCATCAACAGGTGGAAATACACCGGCACGATCTAGTACCGAATACACACGTTCAATGATTGGATTCAAGAATTCAGAGAGTAACCGTTCAACCACAGGACCTAATTGCTGTAATTTTTCTTGAGTTCTCTCCATAACCTCACGAGCCGTCATCTGGCCCTTATCGATTTGGTCTAACATCAAGAATAAATCTGCACTATAGGCTCTCTTGATTGAATCCTCTGTTACTGCAATCTTATTTTGAATATCCTGTAAATTAGACTGTACTGCAAACATCGGTTCAACTTTATGTTGCCCCTCAATCTCTGTAATGCCACCCGGATACAAGTTAACTGTACTGATAACATCAGATGGTGCTTGCATAGGAGGCTTAACACCCAATTCAACAGCTGTTAGATAATCGAATTCCAACTTCTGCAGCATTTGTGAATCTGGTTGCGCAAACCATGCAGCACCCTTACCGTAACCATTCAAGTCCATCGACGTATGCCGAGCGATTGGAATTGGCCATTCCTCAAAACCGCCATGATATAACACTTCATCACTATTGCTGCCTTCAACCCAATAAATGGACGAGTATGGCATATTGCGACGTCCTAACTTATCCTTACGGTCTTTGTTAGGCTCAACAAACCAATTGACTATGAATGATTGTTGCAAGCTATTTCCGTTATCGTAAATATTCTTTATGTTATCCGGACAATTTTCATACCCGAACTGTTCGACAATCTGATCAACTGTCATTTTGTATTTACGACCAAAAATATTTACGATTTCCTTGCTGTTAGTGCTAATAGCATAGGTACCTATCGGATACGATGTGAAACGAACACCAGATTCACTATCAGCAAATATTCCCATAGGAGCCTGTCCCATGGTTAGTTCCATGTAAACTTGGTGAACTACGCTGTAGAAATTAGATTTAGCAAGAACCGCATACAAGATTTCCTCTCGTTCATCCAATAATTCAGCGACTTGGCTATTAGCTGCTACATCGATATTCTCCATGGTTAGCTTAAACCATTTACGGCTTGGTGGAGTAAGTCCGCTCATAACACCACTGGCAAATATTTGGCAACTTTCCCAAGCTACAGGGTTTAGGATTTTACCATTGTAAGGTTCAGATTGGTCTTCTTCACCATCAAATTGACCAATAAACGGCAACTGATAGTCACGCAACTGCTTCCACTTATTTACATATCGTTGCTGCGCATTAAATAGCTGAGAGAATTTTTTTCTCAACTTCGTATAATCACGCCTAACAGGCCTAACGGCCTCCGTAGGTTGTCTAGCCAGTAAAGATTCCATTTCCGCCATGCTATCCCCCTAAAATTGATTTCTGGCCGCCAATAGTCGGACCTAAGATAGTAGATTCAAAGCCACGTTTGAATTTACGTTTAGTTTCTGCCATTTCCTCACCAGTCTGATTACTCATATTCGTTTGAACAGTTGGAGCTGGAGCAGGTGGTGTATAGTTAGCAGATGCACTCTTCATACACATCTTTATTCCTCGCTTTCTAACAAATTAAAAAGGACTGTAACTTGTATTAGCTACAATCCTATTGCCTGTTTCGCTTTTTTTAACGACCCGCGCAGCAAAGGTCAAGGCAAGAGCATCACCTTTATTCGGAGATGGTAACCCTCGGTCTTTCATATCTTTTTTACTTTCAAGCTGAATGCGACCATTCTTATCAATGATCGCTTCAGGCCCTACGATATCATCGTATAAGGCTTGGTCATTTGGTGGAATAGAACCACCCTCACGGAGCCATTCTTTCATTTGTCCCCACATATACGCCCTCATATTTAGGTATACAGGGTCATTACTCTTACCGCCAAATTCAATCAACCGCCATTTGCGCCCTAACTGCTTACCAATGGAATATATCCCTGTTCCATACCCCATATCGATAAATACGGCATCAGCTTTGTATTCGTCCTCGAACTGAGCAATCAGTTGAGCCATGCGCCAATCATCATCATTCTTAGGAATAGATGCAAGCGACTTCATAGAGTAACCTTGACGCATTACTATTTCTAAGGAGTCTGAACCAGTCCACGCAGGATCCACACCAATGATTACAGGTAGATGTTCAAATGCTCCCGGCTTATAAGATTGTTTTTGTGCTTTGTCAGCAATTTCAGTAGAGATGAATTGCAAATCTGATGCGGAAGGGAACACACCACGCACACGAACTTTGAAGAAGTCGGAATCCTCACCGTAAGCCTCTAACCATTCTTCAATCTTAGCTTTGTTAGATATCTTAACAGTTCTACTATCAATCTGATATGTATTCCAGAACTTTCTATATTTTCTAAAACATTCACGGAACCGCCCACTATTACGAGTTGGGTTACCAAATGCACACCAAATAATTTCCGTGTTAGCATCTGTAAGAGCCCCTTCAGTTACTTCCCAAATGACATCATCAATAGCAGAGGCTTCATCAAATAGAACCAATATCCGATTACCTTGATTGTGAAGACCGGCGAATGATTCAGGGGAATTCTTACTCCAAGGAATAGCATCAATACGCCATGTTTTTTCATAGTCTTTATCACTACTGAATATAGCTGTTGCCGTATACGTAAATAAATCTTTAGCAATGAACATATTGTGCCACTTACTAAGCTCTGGCCATGTTTTTGTTCTGAGCTGACCTTCTGTATTAGCCGTAACTACACCACGAGTATTCTCATGAGTAGATATGGCAAAATGAATAAGCCATGATATCAGTGCTGATTTACCGATACCATGGCCAGATGCTACCGCTTCTTGGATAGCAGTTTGTAGGTCTTTGCCCTTCTTTAATTGTTCACCGATGTCTTTTAAGATTTGTATTTGCCATTCATCAGGCCCTTCCATATTCTCCAATGGCGTCCCCGGCTCCCCCCAAGGATAGGCAAAATATACAAACGCTAATGGATCATGTGTAAGAGCGCCTAATGCCTCTATTAACTCATCATGTTTTTCCATTAGCTTTCTCCCGTGCAGCTTTTAATTTATCCATAGCAGACACCGTAAGCTCACCTTTGACATCGATATTTTTAGTATCTCTCCACTTTTCAGGATTACGGTTTTTCAGCCAGAATATTTGAGCCGTAACATCCGGAGGCTGTTGTTTCTTTACAACTTTAACAAGCTTTCCATTCTCGTATGTTTTCTCTTCATATTCGTAACCTATAGCACGTTTATGTAATGCATTTTCAACTTCAAGGTCAATGACTTCCTTCCCTCTTTTAAGGGACTGCAAAAACTGCGGCGAACTCTTTTTCCAGTCGTATAAAGTTCTAATCGAAATACCTATATTTTTTGCTATTTGCTCATCAGTAAGGCCATCACGAGCCCAACCTTCCGCACGCAATAAATTATCTGGGTCAGTTAGCCAGTTTTTTCTATTTACTCGCAATGGATCATCACCTCACTTTAATGTATTACCGCCCTTGCGAATCATCTTCCCATTTTTCCTTACACATAATCCGCATGAATTTTTGCTAGCGCTTGAATGCGTAATATAGGATTGACATAGGCCGTCATAAAATATCTCATTGGCCGTACATATTCCATTTTTATTATTCAAGCATTTGTGCTTGATGCAGTGTATTTGTGTCATAATTTTTTGTAACAAAAAAGGCACATCAATTAAGATGCGCCTTTTTGCGTTTGGTACTCTAAATGCTTAGAAGATGAACTCATGTTCTTCCACTTACAATATATCATAGATATAGTGGGCTTAAAAGGTCGATATTAGCCGTTTACCGCCGATTTCCGTCGGAGTTTATACCCAAGCTCTACGAGTGCCAAATTCTTATATTCTTTACCTTGCGATTCACCGTAACCAACAAATGAATAAGCCCCCTTAGCAGACATACCATTGATATATTGTTGCATGAGGATAATGGAGCCAACCGTATTAGTTAATGTATCGATCATATGACAAGCATCATCACGTTTAGTCAGTAGTTCATGGATTTGACGTTTATACCTCATTTCCATGTTTAGTAGCCGATTAATATCATCTTCAATTCCTGATGGTTCACCACCGTCTACTCGTTCTTTCCCGTAGTTTACTGCACGCAATGATGTTATATCGCTTTTAATACGTTGGATATTACGCTTTAACGATTTAATCCTCAATGCTGCCTTACTTGCTTCGTGTAGATACTCATATGCAAGTTCACGATATTCTTTTTTACTAAGTTCTACCATAGGACCACTTCCTTGAAAAACACCAATCATTTATTTTCGTTATTTTATTCAAGCAAAAAATCACCACTAGCATAATAATCTTTATATTTAAATAGTTTGTTTTCACACTTCGCACAAACGCACTATTCGTCATAGTGGTAATCTAACCCTGAATACATTTCCGAATTATCACACTCTTTACCATCTAGATTTACAAAATAAGAAACCTCACCATCAACCTTTGAATTTACAATAAATTCCTTGCATCCACATTTAGGGCATTCACCTATTTGTTTAATAAGTTGGTATTCATTCATATATTAATACTCACTCCTTAAAAAATACTAACCATATTGTCTTGCCCCTACGTTGTCCAATTATTGGCTTGCTAGGCAATAGCCTTTTTACATCGGAAAATAGCACCTGCTCCTCATTCCATTTAAAAATAAGCGTGCCATTTTCTTTGAGCACTCGCCAGCATTCTGCAAGACCTTGCTTAATATCATCTTTCCAGCTAGGCCCTAGCGTTCCATATTTAGCTTTTAAATATGATGTATCACCTGCATTTTTTAAATGCGGCGGATCAAAGATAACCAAATAAAACGTTTCATCATCAAAAGGCATGTTTTTAAAATCTGCTACTACATCTGGGTTGACTACTAACTTTCTGCCGTCGCATAGCGTTGTGTCTAAAGTTCGATTATCCATATATAAAGCACTTTCATGCTCTTTATCAAACCAAAACATTTTAGAACCACAACAAGCATCTAGTATTTTCATTGATTATCTTTAATACACACATTTTTAGTTTTGCAGTACACATCAACATATGTTTCATTACGATCACCATTGTGTGTTACTTCGATAAATTCTTCGATAGTCCGACCACTAACAATGGCTTTCCAGTTTTGTAGGGTTTTACAAAACCAAACAATGAACATATCTTCTGGTTCAACAGTTTGATAGCCTAAATTTTCAATCAACACTTTACGAGCTGCTTCAATTGCCTTTGTTTGTAATTCGTACATATTTTTAGTCTCCTTTATCAAATCCGATTTAATGCTTTCCATTCACTCAATGTAAAAGTAGAAATACTATGTTTCTTAGCGAACTCAAATTCGCCATTACAACCTCGGCTAGATTCCCAATCAGGACACAATACTAAAATGTCACAATGTCCAAGTAGACTTAAACAAATGTCTAACCCTCGTTGGTAATCGTCACCAGTTAGATATACATACCCAAAGTTATGAATTGGGGAAATGTAGTCATGACTGGTATCATTTAAAACCAAATCTCCCATGATCACATCAATCTTTTTACGATTGCTTTCTTTGCCCCCAAATGGGTGAGCAACATAAACTAATTTTTTCTTCATAGCATCAACCTTTCAACGTTTCAATATGTACCCAAATTCCTGTAACTGGATTCCAGTACTTTTCTGTAATTTCACTACAGACTTGAGCATCATCATTCCAGTAATTCAACTTGGTCATACAGTCCTTAAATAACTTAATGAGATTATCTGTATCTGGTCGAGTGGTCTTCCAATATGGCGCTTTGCAATTCGCTTTACCGAAACACCACTTGGTAACCAATCGAATAGGTCCCTCTAATGGTTCATTAGGAACATGATCAGCTAAACCATCTAAGAATATTTGTTTAGCATGTTTCAACTTATCGGATTCATAAAAGATAGGCTTACCATGTTGTGTATTCACCTGCTTAGTTTGATGTGTAACAGTAGGAACCTTTTTAAGAGGAATGAAAAATTCAATAACCAATACATCACTCCTTTATAGAACATATATTCTAATTAACTAATACAATTTTCAAAGCCCTTTTGTAATGTAGGGTTCAACCTAAGGGGAAGAGGTAAGAAAAGGATGATTTCAGAAATCCTTTTCCTTACCCCCTTAGCTTGAATCCACCTTACATTGGGACAAATATAAAGACATACCTATATATATATATAAGGTTTGTCCGTCCTTATTGTTAACCTAAATCAACAGGAATTAGTTCACCTAATTCAACTTTAAAGATAGGTGTTTCTTTTAAATATCTACGAACTGTTTTTTCAGATATTTGCATAATTTCCGCAACCCGTTTAATATCCGCTTTGCCGTTAAATCCATTTTCAGCAGCGGCAATATTAAAAGCATCTACCAATTGCTCTTTTTTCTTTTCCTTAACGGCCTGCTTGCGTTTATTCATCTTGTCTAATCCTTTAGACTGCGGGCTATCAAATTGAGCCATTGCAAGGAACCCGTTTGTATCTACCTTGTGAATGGGGTATTCAAACCATAAATCCACCGGTTTAAACTTAGGATATTCTCGGAGTGTTCCTTCCATTCGCCATGCAGTACATTGGCTAATATCAATAGGAGCATCTTGGAGTTTATCCTCGTTCATGTTCTCGAGTTCAAGTTCTAAGAGGTCTAGTAATGCATCTGGATCACGAGCGAATACACCAGAACCAGAGGCACGGTCCATTGACCGCTTACCAGTTTGGCTACCTTTAGAATGGTGATGACAATAAATAACTGCGCATTTAAGTTCAGTACATACCTTGTCAAACTGATTACAGAAATTCGCCATTTGATCAGCGCTATTTTCATCACCTGTAATAACTTTATAGATAGGGTCAATAATGATAGCCTTGTAGTTACGCTTTTGGGCTCTGCGGATAAGTTTAGGTGCCAATTGGTCCATTGGTAAGGACTTACCACGTAAATTCCATATGGATATATTCCCAATGTTTGTTGGTTGCTGCTCAAGGGCCTCATATACATCTTTAAAACGGTGTAAGCATGACGCCCTATCAAGTTCTAAATTGACATATAGAACCTTACCTTGTGTACAGTCAAATCCAAACCACGGCTTACCTTCAGCAATGGAAATACATAATTGAATTAACGCAAATGATTTACCCGCTTTAGATGGTCCGGCAATGAGCATTTTATGTCCTTCACGAAGAATTCCTTCAATTAATGGGGGTGCAAGATCTGGCATGTTATCCCATAATGCATCAAGTTCTTCTGGCTCCGGTAAATCATCATTAACGGATGCGATCCATTCTTCCCATTCCTTATAGTTTTCTTTGCCAATGTTGGTTGCCATAAGGAATTGGGGGTTACCACCTCGCATAACACCCGGCATTCGAGACAATCGGCTAGGATTACGATTCTTTTTATCCGGCTTGAAGCCATTCTTTTGAGCAATCGAATATATAAAGTCAACACGCTTTCTGTATTCCTCATAGGAGTAAGCATCTACTTTAACGATTGCATGAATTGATTTACCACCACTAAATACCATGGCTGCAATTGGTAATTCTAATTGTTCAAGAATAGCTTTTTGCTTTCCGAGTGACATGTTGTCAGATTCTAATAACATATACCGAAATGCAGTTACGTTATCATTTTTAACACCTTTACCATCAATTGGATTAAAGCGAATCCATGCACCCATTTCTTTATTAAAGCTGCCAAACACATTTTCTAATTGCGTTGTGCCGTTAATACCATCTAGGATTTGTTGTACCGTACGGCTATAATTTCCCATCGTAGGAGACTGTTTTCCGTCTGGTAAGGCGAATGTATTAACTACATATCCAACATACTCCTCTGGCTCAAATAACGTAGTCAGATATGTAACAATATCTTGTTTACGTTGCTCTAAAGGATACGATTTAGGAATATGAACATCAGATTCTTCAATCCAGTTCTTATCAACAACTTGATATTGTTCTGGAGTTGTGGCTAATACCATGGAATCAAAACTTAATGCTTCATTATTTTCAAACTTATGTTTAGATGTCCATCCGTTTTCTTTTGCCATTTGAGTGATCGTGGCACCGGTAACAAGTTTTCCAGTATATCGACCAAAGGATTCCCATTTAGCAGCACATTCGCCTTCATGGAATCGTTCTCCATCATCTGCAGACCATTCCTCCCACACGAACATAGGATAGCCCTCTTGATGAAGTGCAAGGCCTACGTTTAGCCATTCATCATAGGAGCATTGGGAAGGGTCTATATATTCGAGCAATTCTCGTAAATCAATTTTGCTTTCCATGTTTACTCCTTACCATTGGGGACTAAAATCTTCTACAGGTGGTTTATATGTAGCAGGCACTACACCTTTAGGAATGCGCCAACCACTAGCACTAATACGACTAATCATCTTAGAGGCTTGGTTATTGCTCCATGTTCCTACATTTTTAAATCCTTTGTTTTCAAGGAATCTAATTTGTTTAGGGGTAGACAAGCCTTCTTCACGACGTTTTTGTAATCTATCAATGAGCATAGATGCTTTGCCAGCATCTTCAATACTGTCACCATTGATGCCAAATTGCTCAAGAGTTTTCTTTTGGCTATCCGTAATAGATGTCATTTGCCAACCAAAAGCTGGTACATAATGTGTAAGGTCTTCGGCTTGAATAGAAAACTCGAATTGTAATGGATCAACAAGTTGCGCTTTTTTCTTGCGCATAGCAGCAAGTTCTTTTGCAAGTGCTTCTTCACGTTGAGCTAACACATCAGATTCTGCATCCCTTTCGCATTCTTCAAGGTCCATTCCTTTTTCTTCAAGAATTTCCGTCATGCGTTTGGCCACATCATCTGACTTAGCGATTAAATGAGCAGGTCTACATAATTCGTGACGTTCTACATGCCATAGAAAATCTAAAATTAATAGATGATCTTTACCCGGTGAAAGACGTGTACCACGTCCAATCATCTGACAATACAAAGCACGAGACCGAGTAGGCCGTAATACAATTACACAATCAACGCTTGGACAATCCCATCCTTCCGTTAGCAACATTGAATTACAAAGTACATTATATTTACCTTCAGCAAATGCTTGTGTAATTTCTGTACGGTCTTGGCTTTTACCGTTTACTTCTGCTGCTTTAAATCCTCGTTCATTAAGAATTTCACAAAATCGTTGACTGGTAGCAATTAATGGTAAAAATACAACGATTTTTCTATCCCTGTATTCCATTAATTTATTGGCTATTTCCTCTAAGTAAGGTTCCAATACTCTACCGATATCTCCCACAGCAAAATCACCAGTTGAAATCTTAACCGATGAGATATCTAATGTGAGCGGTAATGTTTGCACCTTAATCTTAGACAAGAACCCCTCTTGAATAGCTTTAGGTAGTGTATATTCAAATGCTAAACTTTCAAATACACGTCCTAAATTTTTCATATCCGAGCGATCTGGTGTAGCCGTTACGCCTAAGACTTTTGCTTGGTCAAAGTAATTTAATATAGCTTGATAACTGCTAGATACAGCATGATGTGCTTCGTCAATGATAATGACATCAAAGTACGTTTTACTGAACATTGACAATCGTTTGTCTTTACATAATGTTTGAACAGAACCTACTATGATGCGGTCCCATTGTCCAAGACATGTATATTCAGCTTTTTCCATTGCCGTTGTAAGCCCTGACGCACTCATAATTTTGTCAGAGGCTTGTTGCAATAGTTCTTCACGATGCGCAAGGATAAGAACACGCTTACCCCTGCGAACCGCTTCCTCAGCAACTTTAGCAAAACAAATTGTTTTACCTGTGCCAGTCGGAAGAACCAACAATGTTTTATTAACCGTTTCCCATTCATGCCATATCGAGTCTACAGCCTGTTGTTGATACGGTCTAAGTTTCATTAGAATGCACCGTATCCATTGGCTTGAGCATTAGGACTTGCAAAACATTTTTTGATTTCGTTACGAGTACCATTATTACCATCATTTTTCACATAGCCTTGTTGTGACAATTCACACATGGCTGACTTACCCAATAACTGTTCAGGGTCAGGATTGTAGTTTTCACCTTTCTTAGCAAGACCTACGGCCATAAATAATTCTGTAACTTTCCAAATGGTTGACTTTGTGTAAAACAAATTGTGAATTAATTTTGTTTTCCCTTGCTGACCACCATCTACTTCGAGAGTAATTTGAGCTTGTGGACAAGATGGTAGCTTGCTACCTTCTTTAGGTTCATAAAATTTCTTTGCTACATCTGTGATTACAAATGGATAAGAACCAGCTTCAAGTAACGTATATTCACGTTCTTCCGCTAAAATAGGTTGGTCAAATGAATATACTTCTTCTGCTTTACCGAATGTTTCAAAATTGCTTTGTGTTGTCATAATAATTAATTTCCTTTCTTAATTGCTTCAACAATATTTGGCCAGAATGGGATAATCCATCCATTAACGAATTCTGGATCATAATTTTCAAATGGTGTACCAGCTGGATATTTACCACGAGCGATAACTACTGATTGAACTTGTTCTAATGTGATACCATCTTTAACCATTAAGTCTTTTAATGGTTTAGGAATAGCTGTTTCAATTAATGGTGTTTCGTTTTTGTTGGTATCAACAGCTTCCTGTGGTGATGTTACAGGTTGTGTTGTAGTAACTTCCCCAATTTGTTTCTTAGTAGCATTCATTACCTCTGGAGCATATTCATTATTAGCAGCTTGTGCTAATTCTTGTGCTGCAGCAGTTGGTAGTACATCATCTGGAATAACATGAGAGATTTGACTATATTCAAATGGCATCATATCTGGTAATCCATGACGATTTTTAGCATCCCATGCGGGGTTATGAGTAGCGTACATTAAACGCTTACCATTAGTTGCTTTCTTCTTGTTTGTTTGAGTAGTGATGATTTCGTTTTTATAATTGGCAAAGAGTACCATGTCCGCCCATTCTTTAATAAGTGGAGAAGTTTGACTGCCTGTCTTTTTGCCAAGTTTCAGTTCAAAGCGATCATATGCGCCTAACTCATCTGGCTGTTCAAACTTACGAATTTGAGCATGAGCAGTAAGTACTACGTTCATACCTGCGTTGATAACTTCATCAAGTAGATTTAAGAAACGGCCCATTTCCTCACGGACAAATACATATCCGTTACCATACCCAAAGTCTTCAATCCCAGATTTATTATGTTTAGCACAGATATACTCAACGCATAGCTGTTCTGCCCAGTCAATCGTATCAATGACTAAAGTCCGATAGAACCCCGGCATTGTTGCAAATTCCTTAACAAAGGAAATTAGCATTTGCCATGATGTAGGCTTATCTGTACGAGCCACATCCAAATGGTCTGTGCTACCCTCTGTATCAATAAATACAGGGGATGGAAAGTGACTAGCAAAAGTTGTTTTACCGATGCCCTCGACACCATACACAATACACTTTTGCGCTCGTTTTCGTTTACCCGTTGTAATATTCATTAAAATCCACCCCATTCATTTTCAGGTTTAGTTTCATTAACTGGTGCTGCCACATTACTGTACTCTTCACCTTTGATGTGTCCATCTTCAATAATGATGGAGCATTCATCTTGGTTATTAGTAACACGAGTCGCAATGACTTGAAGGCCTTCCGATTCAAGCCAAGCCCCAAATTCTTTCATAGTGTCTACATCCATTTGTTCGAGTTTATCCATAAGTACAAATCCGCACTTAGGATTTAAAGCTCTAACAATTGCTGTAGCTACTTTTAACTGTTCCGCACCGGACATGCAATCCCATTGACGATCATTGTAGATGAGGACGCCATCTTGAATGGATAATCCTGATAATGGCATTTGTACAGATTCAAGCAGTTTATTTTTATCTTCCCTAATGGATTCAAGTTCACCAGTCAAGTTGTCATAATCTGCTTTATAATCAGCAGCTTCCTGTAATGCTCTTGCACGTTCTTGATTAGCACGTACCTTTTGATTAATGGCATCTACATTTTTGATTTGCTCCTCGAGTTCAGCCGTAGATTCATCCTCAAGGTCTTTAGCTGCCGTTGTTGCAATATCATAATCTTCAGCCAATTGTGCCTGCTTAGCTTGCAGTTCTTCAAGCTTCTTTTGCGTTTCATCAACCAAGTTGTTGATGGTAACCATTTGAGCTTGAATAGCAGAAACATTGTTCCGCTTTTTTTGATTTTCAGCATTCTTTAATAAAATGGCTTGTTGTTGTTGGATAAGTTCCGATGCGCTAATCGGTTCGAGTGGCACATCATCATAACCAACTAACTCTTTAGCGTACTTGTCTTTCTGAGTGGCAATTTGCCCTATAGAATGACGTTTTGCGTACACCTCTTGGTGTTTACCTTCGAGTTTATTTAATTCGTCTTCTACGCCTAATAATTTCAAAAGTTCATTTGCTTTTTCCTTGTCACTCATTTCCATGAACTTAGGAAGGTCTAAGGCTAATTGGCCAATGAAGCCATCTAAAATACGTTGACCTGATTTTTTACCTTCTGGATCTACGACTTTTAATGTGCTGCTATTACCACTACGTGTAACCACTAGACCATTAGAGAGTTTTACTTCTAATTTAGGTGGGTTGTAGCTCCCATCACGCACCGCACTAGATGGTTCAAACTTTGCACCGCCTAGTGTCCAAGCAATAGCATCAAGAATAGATGTTTTCCCCTGTCCATTCTTTCCACCAATAATAGTTAATCCATTAGGTGATGGTTCATAAGACACAGCTTTAACACGCTTTACATTTTCTAATTCAAATGAATTAATTTTGATTGATTCTCCCATGCATTTGCTCCTTATTCTTGAGTACCAGCCAATAACAAGTAATTGGTTAATTCAGATTTAATTGAATCGGTTTCATATTTGATAGCATCTTTAACATAACGATTCATGATTGGACAAGATAACTTGAACAATAATTTATCCCCTTCGTCTTTAGGTTTAATGATGTCTAATTGCACTTCAATTTTTTGAGTGAATTGACTTTCATTAAGAATGACCATGTTTACAAAGATAAAGCGAGGCATCTTTAAAGTGCCTTCCGCTTCTTTTACTTTGATGCTCATAACATAGTTGTCATCATCAGTTCTAGTAAAATCGCCTTCCGTTTGTGTTACGTATTTGAAGTTTCTAACAGCAATTAAAAGCTTTTCGTAATCTTCGATTTCATGTTCATGAATTTGGAGTAAATCAAGCATTTCTTTTTGCGTTAAACTTAGATTAAAGATGGAGTTCCACTCTTTAAACTGTTCGCTTTTTTGAAATGCATATACAATTTTGTCTTGCGTACGATCTGTTACGGTACAGTCTGTTACTGCTACCACCTTTTTGTCTGAATATGTAATAACAGATGTTTTAGGGTCGCCCTTAGCTTTTACACCTTTAACAAATGATTCAGTACTACTAAGTTCATATCTAAATCCGTGATATTGAAATACGTCATTGGCTTCACCATGACGAATAATTACTTCACCATTTTCTGTCTGTACATTTAAGTTAAATTTTTCTTCCATTGTGTTAACCTCTCTTTTCAGTAGTTGAATTAAATGTTAGAACTTCTAATTGCGGCTTTTCGTTGACATCAACTTTTACTGTAAAGTCGTCCGCATAAGACCCGATAGCACGACGTGAGATAGCTGGTAATGTTGATTTAATATTGTAACCAAGTTCTACGATGGTATCAGTATCTGGAACTCGTAACATTTCAATATTAATAGTGATTTTAGCTTTCTGACCTTTTGAGATTTTTCGTAATGCATCTTTGTACATTTCCTCAAATTCAGCTTCTAACTTTCCATCACAAATATTAGTTAGATTTAAAACTTGTTGTTTTTCATTCATTTGTTTTCTCCTTTTCAAATATATTAAGTAACTCATTTAAGAGAGCCATTCCTTTTTGTTTTTCACACATATCTTTTGTGGCTTCTAAAAATGCTACAAATTGCGTAACATTAAGATTTTTATGTCCAAAGTTATGAGCAGCTGAAACCAAAAGCGCCGCAATTTCTATTTCTCCGCCATTAAATTCATCTTTATTTAAGATAAATTCCATATCATGACCACCATTATCTTTAGGTGTTAATATGATTTCAATTTTTTTTTGCATTTTCTTCTCCAAAGAATTAATTTTAGTTGTATAATTTACTTAGGTATAATTTGCCTGCGCCCGTTTAGCTTGCCGGTTAGCGGGCGTTTTCTTTTTCATACACATTAGTGCACACCCAAACTAGTCCGCCAATAATGATTTGTAATAAAAACTGGAAAAAACCAATTCTATCAATTTCTAGGCTTCCCATGGATCCGATAATCCATATAAAAGCAGCCCATTTTAAAGCAATAATCACAACTTCAACTCCCCTTCTACCATAACCAGTAAATCACTGGTTATTTTTCGTATACTCATTTTTAACTTTTCATTTTCTTGTAAAAGCTCATTACGCTCCTTTTCTAACTTTCTGTATTGTAGTGGACTGTATTCATCCACAATCCCTACTAGCGCCTCGACTTCTTTTTTATTGAAGCGGACGCCCGGAAGCCCTTTTACTTCACGTAGGATGCCACGTTCCCTAAGATTGTTGACGCTGCTTTCGCTGCATTGGAGCAATTCTGCAACGTCTTTAATCGTATAAACTATGGGTTCCATACTGGAATCCTTGATTCTACTTTTGCCATCCTATCTGCTTCACGACATTCTTTGATTTTGCCGTGGATGGACTTTCTACATAACTTACTTGTATGTCGTTTAGCAAAGTATTCTTTAATAATTTTTCTCCAATATTGTGCATACTCAGCATTTCGACCAGCCCAACCGAATGCAGTTGATGTGTTTCCATAGACCTTATTTGCTATTAACAGGTCTTTTTGATTTTGTACTAACATTACTTCTCCTTTTTAGTTTTTTTTTAATAACGAATCTACAGAAACTTTGAAATAATCTGCGACTTTCTGCAAATTATCAACCGACGGTGAAGAAGTATTCCATCGGCGAATGGTGCTTTTTCCAAACCCCAATTCTTTTTCTAATTGAGCGATATTAGTATTTCGTTCGTTACAAAGATTTTGGATGCGTTCTAATATCATAATTCACCTCTCTTTCTTTATCTGAATATTTTCATTTACAAATAGGTGAAAATATTCTACAATGTAGGCATCAAATATTTTTCCACAAATACAAGCCTATTTTTCTGAAAATTTTCAACCTTGATATTATAATATCTGAATATTATCAGAATGTCAATAGGTTTATTTGATTATTTTCAAAAAGAGGTAGACCTATGACAATTAAAGAAAGAATTAGTGTTTTAGCAAAACGTCAGAATACCACTCTACAAAAAATTGAAAGCGATTTGGATTTTGGCCGAGGGACAATATCTCGTTGGGATAAATCATCCCCAAGCGTTGATAAATTGCAACAAGTAGCTCAATATCTAAATGTATCAATAGATTTTTTATTGGGTAATGTTGTATACGACAATTCACCAGATTTATATCCATATGAGGAAGAATCCGAAACCTACTACACCGATCCTGAGGTATCCGAATATGCAAATAAACTAAAAAATAACCCCGGCATGCGAATACTGTTTGACGCTGCCGAGGATATGAGTAAGGAAGATATAGATTTTGTTGTGGATTTGATTGATAAATTAAAGAAACGGGAGGGGAAATAAGATGAAGAAAATATTAGTATTTATTTGGATATTATTTATTCCATTTTTAAGTAATGCGATTTCTGTAAATGAACTCCGTCAAAATTCTAGCCAATATACAATGGTATATTCAAATGAGACTAGTGAGGTTTATGTTGATAATACAACTATTTTAGTATCAAGATATAATCCGCCTTATTACGTTATTAATGCTACTTTATATGGTATATTTTATGATACCAATTATATTGTACAAACAAACCAAACATCATTTTTTAATTATGAAAGAAGTGCCAAAATGCTAGCACCTAAATACGAAAATATGGATGACTTCGTAAACGCTATATCGAATGATAATGGGGTAAATTGGAGAATAAATACAATAACTATTTTCGACTTCGATGGAAATATATTAAAAGCTACAGTTTCATATCCATCTGGGAAAGCTCCTACTGGCAAAACAACTCCTATTTCTCCAGCATATCAAGTGGCAATGTATATATTCTATAAGTCATATAATATGTATTTTAATTATCCATTACCCAATCAATTATTTTAAATAAATCATAAGTGGAGAGTATTGTTATGTCTATTAACTTGATCTATACGCAATTAAAGAAAACACAAACAGCAGTAGCACGTCTTAATGAAGATGGCAGTCATTCAATACTGGTTAATTTAAATAAACCTTTAGATGCTCAACGAGTTAGTGTACTACACGAATTAGGACATATTAAACATGATGACTTTCATTCTGAAAAACATATTAATTTAATAGAACGGATCGCTCATGATAGAGAATTAGATGAAGATATAGACGAGGAATTCTTTTATCACGTGGTTAATAGCAAGGACGTGTAACTATGCAATGCAATATGACGGTTCGCAAAAAAGATGGCAATTACCAAATAATTGTCAGCTATAAAGACGGTATAAAATGGAGGCAAAAATCCAAACAGGGTTTTGCTACTCAAAGAGAAGCAAAGCTCTATGGACAAAAAATTATTGATGAATTAAAAAAGACTGTCACCAATCCACTTGATGACAGTCTAAAAGATATAACGCTTATTCAGTTTTTTGAGATATTTATTAACGAACGCATTAATTCAACTAAGAACACATTAATTACATATAAAAATGCATTAAATGTTGTTGATGCACTAAAAGATAAAAAACTCTCAACAATTACAACGCAAGATATACTACATCAATTCAACAAATCTATATATGCAATTGCAACAATAAACCTTGCTTATAGAGTGTTAAACATGATATTTAACTATGCTATATCGCCATATAAAGTAATTCGTGAAAACCCTTGTAAACCAATAAAGCCACTTAAACAACGTGATGTAAAAAAAGTATCTGTTATTACAACTGAGGAATTGCAACGATTAGATGATTTAGAAAACATCAACTACCTTTATTATGTGTTGTTTATGGTAGCTAGATATACAGGTGCGAGATATGGTGAAATAATAGCCATAACATGGAGTGATATTGATTTCGATAATAAAACAATTTCAATAAACAAACAATGGGTGGCACTAGGAAATAATCAATTTGATTTCTCCTATACAAAATCAACTAATGGAATAAGGACTATCCCTATACCACCTGCATTACTCGAAATATTAAAAGTGTACAAAGATGTATGTACAACAGATCGGTTATTTAATTTTAAACGAAGTAACACTACTACACCGAATAGGATATTACAGAAATACATCCCAGAAAAATCAATGCACGCTTTTCGTCATACATACGCTACTACATTGTTATCAAACAATGTCGATGTTAAGACCGTAGCAAGCCTACTGGGTGATACGGTCGATACAGTTATTCACAATTACATTCATTATACAGATGAGATGAGAATAAAAGCTGCAGAAAGTGTAGCTAATATTTTTGGGTAATTATTTTTGACGAATTTTTGATGAATAAAATAAAATCCTAGCAATATCAATGGTTATTATGGGTTTTGTTAATATCTTTTATTATAACATATATTGTAGGCCATCAATACAGCAATGAACAGTATTTCTCGTATTATCTTCACACCAATCTATGCTAAATTGAGGATACATTTCTTGAAAATATAAAATATTGCGATTTTTGAGACCTCGCACCTTTGATGTACTGCTTCTAGGATAAGAAATTACAATCCTATGTTTCATCAAAATATCACCACTATCCGAATAAAATCTACATCCTACCTTATGGGTATGGTAACAATCAAAATGAGAAAAATTGTAATCATTTTGCTTTCCTAATAAATTTTCTGAAGAAAGATGTTCATCAATACATCTTTCAATACGTTGTTTATATTGTTCATTTACAACGAGCTCACCCATAGCAGGTTCATAGGGACCTGCTATCAAACTATTGCCTGAATCGAGCTCTTCCGTGCTTTGTAATCCTGTACGTATAACTTCAATATTATCCTGTTCAAACCATTCCTTTAAGAATGCACAATATTTAATAGCTTGTTCAGTACTTAATGGCTCATACTCACCAGATCTATATTGATCTGCTAGTTCTGTATTTTCTATAACAAGAACAGGGTAGATTCGTACAAAATCTGGTTCTAATTTAACTACAGCAATAGCGGTTTCTAGAATGGTTTCCCAAGTTTCACCTTTTAATCCTGGTAAAAGCTGAACACCTACAGTCATTCCACGTCGCTTTAATCGTGCAACAGCATCTACTACCTCTTGTGCTGTGTGACCGCGCTTAGCATCGACTAAAATACAATCATTCATAGACTGTACGCCAAGCTCTACTGTTTTTACGCCATAGGATTGTAACAATGAGATAGCCTCATCCCCAACAGCATCAGGCCGTGTAGAGCAACGTATACCATCGATTATATCCTGTTGTAACATCTCATAAGCTGGCGCTAATAAGGTATGTTGCAAATCGCGATGAATGGCTGTAAAAGAGCCTCCATAAAAGGCGACCTCCCAAAACTTATCATTTCGTTTTTTACCTACATAATCTGTAATCGTTTTTTTTATATAATCCGGTGTTATGTGACTAATGCCAGATTGGCCTGTAATACGGGACTGATTACAAAATGTACATACATAAGGACACCCTACATGAGGTATAAAAAAAGGTATCATACCAAATGGTTTCATAGTCACTCTCCTTTCTTATACAAAATAAACTCAGCCAAAACCTTTTATATTAATATATTAAGATATAAGGCTTTCCATACAACGATTATAAGATAAATATATTTCCTATTCTATATACTATTATACAGAAAAAAGCGCCATTAGGCGCTTTTCTATTTGGCCATTAACTTTTCTAACGTTAATTGAGCCGCATGTTGTTCTGCAATTTTTTTACTTTTACCAGAGCCGGCCTCGTAAGTAACACCATTGATTTCGACCACCATATGGAAGGTCTTAGCATGGTCGGGACCACTTTCACTGAGCAAACGATAGACGATATGTTTATCACCATCTCGTTGTACATATTCTTGTAACAAGGTTTTATAATCCTTGCCCCGTTTACCTTCTAAAGCTTGCTTGATATAAATAATGAGATGTTTTAAAACAAAGTCCATCGCAGTTTGATAATCTGTAGAAATATAGATAGCACCAATGAGAGACTCAAAGGTATCCGCTAAAATAGAATTACGATTATTACCACCGGAAGCACGTTCACCATGACCGAGCAATAAATATTGCCCCAATTGTAAAGAACGACTTACAGATGCTAAAGAATCCTCACACACTGTAGCGGCCTTAATTTTCGTCAAATCACCTTCGGCCATGTCTGGATATGTCTTAAATAGGTATTCCCCAATAATAAGATCCAAAACAGCATCGCCTAAAAACTCTAATCGCTGATTGTGATTAATATGCTTTGATTTATGTTCATTCGCATAAGATGTATGTGTAAAAGCACAATCTAAAATGGATATATCTGACACAGGTATGTCTAAACGAGCAACAAGCCCATGAAGAGATTCTTCACGAGCTTGTGTCATCTTACTCTTATGCGCTTCAACAGCTACCATTAGCCTTCATAACGGCGTACGCAAAGTGTACCGTTATGACCACCAAAACCGAAAGAGTTGGAAAGAGCACATTTAACTTGAAGGTCACGTGCGCCTTCGCGAACATAGTCTAGATCCAAACCTTCATCAGGATTGTCACAGTTAATTGTAGGATGAACTTTACCAGTTTCGATAGCCATCGCCATAACGATAGTTTCGATAGCACCAGCAGCACCTAACAAGTGACCTGTCATGGATTTTGTAGAGTTAACAGCGATGTCTTTAGCATGATCGCCGAACAATTCTTTAATAGCCAATGTTTCATTTTTGTCATTAAGGCCAGTAGATGTACCATGAGCATTGATGTAGTTAACGTCTTTAGGATCGATACCTGCATCTTTAATTGCTAATTCCATACATTTACGAGCTTGTACACCACCTGGAGCCGGTGCAGTAATGTGGTAAGCATCGCCATTAGTACCATAACCTACAACTTCAGCGTAGATATGAGCACCACGAGCTTTTGCGTGTTCTAATTCTTCAAGAACAACGATACCAGAACCTTCACCCATTACGAAACCATCGCGATCGCGGTCAAATGGACGAGAAGCTTTTGTTGGTTCGTCATTGCGTGTAGACATAGCTTTCATAGCTGCGAAACCAGCTACAGCTGCAGGAGATACAGCCGCTTCAGTACCACCGGCAAACATGATATCAGCATCACCACGTTGGATAATACGGAAAGCATCGCCAATAGCATTTGTACCAGAAGTACAAGCTGTTACGTCTGTAATAACAGGACCTTTAAGGCCAAGACGGATGGATACACGTGCAGATGTCATATTGGCAATCATCATAGGAACTGCAAATGGACTTACACGGCCAGGACCTTTTTCGAATAATGTTTCATATACTTCATGGATGGAGTCGATACCGCCAATACCAGTACCAACCACAGTACCACAACGATCTAAATCTTGTTTATCTAAATCAAGATCAGCATCTTCACAAGCAAGAACAGCAGCACCGATAGCCAATTCTACAGAACGGTCCATACGACGAGCTTCTTTCTTGTCTACGCCATAGTTTGTAACATCAAAATCTTTTACTTCGCCAGCAATACGCGTTGCATAGTCAGATGCATCAAAGCGTGTAATTGGCCCAATACCAGATTGACCTGCCAATAACGCATTGTAAAAGTTCTCTTTACCGATACCTACAGGAGTCACTGCCCCTAAGCCAGTAATTACTACACGTTTTTCCAATTATTCCACCTCTTATAGCTATACAGCCCTTTTAAATTAATCAATCTCTGCTACTTGCTGTTTGAGTTGAGCAAAGATATCTTTAACTGGCATAATCTTGTCGACTTTTCTCATATTATTGCCAGAGAACACCAAACCTGTTTCCACATCACCTTGTTGTGCACGAGAAAGAGCACGGATGATACAGAATTTATGGGAACAATGTTTTAAACAGTTATCACACACCGTTGGAGGTGCTACAGTACCGTCTAATACAGATTCAGCAAATTTATTTTTAATTGCTTGTCCAGGCAAACCTACAGGGCTTTGAATTAATACAATGTCCTCAGGGTTAGTAGCCCGTACATACATTTTTTTCAATTCGTCAGATGCATTACATTCATCAGAAGCAGCAAAACGACTACCCATTTGAACGCCACTAGCACCTAATTTCAACATTTCTACAATGTCACGACCATCAAGAACACCACCAGCACCAATAACTGGAATGTTTTTAACAGCAGCTACAACTTCCGGAACGATTTCTCGAGCGGAACGATCCGTACCCAAGTGGCCACCAGCTTCGCAACCTTCTACGATGACTGCTGCCGCACCTAGACCTTCAGAAATGCGAGCTAATTTTGCGGACGAAACGATTGGTACGATTGGAGTACCAGACTCTTTGCCCATTGCGAACATATCTCTTGAAAAACCAGCACCTGCTACTACAAGATCAATGCCCTCTTCGATGGCAGTTTTTACTAAGCCAGCAAATTGTGTTGCTGCTACCATCGCATTTATACCAATAATACCCGTAGGTGATAATTTTCTAGCTAATTGTATTTCGTATCGTAATTCATCAAACGGCAAACCGGATGCTGCAATAAGGCCGATACCACCTTCATTTGCAACGGCTGCCGCCAAGCGAGCTGTAGACAATCTAATCGCCATACCACCTTGAATAATAGGTACTTTGGCCACTAGATTCCCAATGCGAAGTTCAGGGAGCTTCACTATCAAATCCTCCTGTAAATAAAACCGGTTGGGAGGCCACTCGGCCTCCCGTGCGGCTGAATTGTCAGCTTTACAGCTTATTTAGCAGAATCAATATATTCTACTGTATCCTTAACGGTTTTAATTTTTTCTGCAACATCGTCAGGGATTTCAACATTGAATTCTTCTTCGAATGCCATGATCAATTCAACGATATCTAAGGAGTCAGCGCCTAAGTCGTCGATGAATGTAGAATCAATGGTAACTTCAGCTTCATCAACGCCTAATTGTTCCACAACGATTGCTTTTACTTTATCGAAAGTGTTCATTGGTGGTTCACCTCCTTTCAAAGTGTATTTATATATAGTCTAATTTTGAAACTACATCACCATACCGCCATCTACATTGATGACTTGGCCTGTAATATAGTTAGCAAAATCGCTAGCAAGGAATGTTGCTACTGTTGCTACTTCTTCAGCATCAGCCATACGGCCCAATGGAATTTCAGCAACCATAGCTTCTTTAACTTTTTCTGGCAATACATCAGTCATATCTGTATTGATAAAGCCTGGTGCAATAGCATTAACAGTAATGCCACGGCTCGCTAATTCTTTAGCACAGGATTTAGTGAAACCAATTACGCCAGCTTTAGAAGCTGCATAGTTAGTTTGACCCGCATTACCCATAACACCTACAACAGATGTCATGTTGATAATACGACCAGAACGTTGTTTCATCATGATTTTAGATACTGCTTTAGTTACTAGATATACACCTTTAAGATTGATATCAATAACAGCATCAAAATCTTCGTCTTTCATACGCATCAACAAACCGTCGCGCGTAATACCCGCATTATTTACGAGAATATCAATGTGACCAAACTCTTTATGAGCTTCTTCTACCATAGAAGCAACTTCATCAGCATTAGCTACATTGGCTTTAATTTTAATGGCTTTACGGCCAAAAGCTTGTACAGCTTCAACAGTTTCTTGAGCTGCACCTTCGCTACCGCTATAGTTAACCACCACATCAGCACCAGATTTTGCCAAATTGATAGCTACAGCGCGACCAATGCCACGGGATGCGCCAGTTACAATGGCTACTTTACCCTCTAAATGCATTTTATCGAACCCCTTTCAAAAATTCAAGCGTTTTCTCTAAGGATGCAATGTCTTCAACATTGGCTAATTCCATATCTTTATTGATCTTTTTAGTAAAGCCAGTAAGTACTTTACCAGGACCTACTTCAACGAATCGAGTTACACCAAAGTTAACCATTTCAGCTACGCAGTCTTCCCACAATACAGGGTTAGCAGCTTGTGTAACTAAGGACTCTTTAATTTCGTTTGCATTAGTCAAAATTTTACCTGTAACATTTGCTACTACAGGAATTTGAGCATCGCTCACTTGGATTTTATCCAACTCTTCTTTTAAACGAAGAGCTGCAGGTTCCATCAAACGGCTGTGGAATGGAGCACTTACAGGAAGCATAACAGCACGTTTTGCACCGGCTTCTTTCATCTTTTCTGCTGCAGTTTCTACCGCTGCTGTTTCACCTGCAATAACGATTTGACCTGGGCAGTTGAAGTTAACTGCTTGTACAGAACCAACAGAATCATTAACCTCTTTACAAATTTCTACAACTTGTTCACGAGGTAAAGCCAGAATTGCGGCCATAGCACCTTTGCCCAATGGCACAGCTTCTTGCATATATTCACCGCGTTTATGAACAACATACACAGCATCTTTAAAGTTCAATACGCCTGCTGCTACAAGAGCACTATACTCACCAAGGCTATGGCCACCTACGATATCAGGTGTAAAACCTTGTTCTTTAAGAACTTCATAGCAAGCTACGGATGCAGTTAAAATAGCTGGTTGTGTATTAGCAGTTTTAACAAGTTCAGTATCAGGACCTTCAAAGCACAATTTGGAAATAGAATAACCAAGTGCTTCGTCAGCTTCTTCAAAACGTTGTTTTACGATAGGATATGCATTGTACAAATCTTGTAGCATGCCTACTTTTTGGGAACCTTGACCAGGAAAAACAAATGCTGTTTTCATAAGGGCCTCCTTATTTACCAAGACCTTGAAGATTGTTAATTACACGTTCGGTTTCAGCCATAATATCTTTGATGATAGTTGCACATGGTTTAACATCTGTTAACATACCAGAGATTTGACCAATCATTACGGAACCTTCTTTTACATCACCATCAATAGCAGCTTTACGAAGTGTACCAGCACCTAGGCTTTCCAATTCTTCTTTAGAACCACCGCTAAATTCAAGGGATTTATATTTATGTGCCAATGCATTATCAATGATACGTACAGGATGACCTGTTGTTAAACCAGTCATAACTGTAGCACGATCTTTTGCTTTCAATACTGCATTTTTATAGTTTTCATGAGCAATACATTCTTCAGATAATACAAAGCGCGTACCCATTTGTACTGCTTGAGCGCCTAATGCAAATGCTGCCGCCATACCACGTCCATCAGCAATACCACCAGCTGCAATAACTGGTACATCTACAGCGTCTACTACTTGAGGAATCAATGCCATAGTTGTAATATCGCCTACGTGACCACCGGATTCTGTACCTTCTGCGATAATTGCATCAATACCACCACGTAACAAGCGTTTTGCAAGTAATACGGAAGCAACTACAGGGATTACCTTTGTACCGATTTCTTTTAAAGCTGGAATGTACACGCCAGGATTACCAGCACCTGTTGTAATTACAGGAACGCGTTCTTCCACAACTACTTCCATAACTTCTTTAACAAATGGAGACATGAGCATGATATTACAACCAAATGGTTTATTTGTACGCTCTTTTAATTTGTGAATTTCATTACGGAAAATATCAGGAGGCATATGACCAGCCCCAATAATACCAAGGCCACCCGCTTCGGAAACAGCTGCCGCTAATTCTGCAGTACCGAGCCAAGCCATACCACCTTGTAAGATTGGGTACTCAATCTGTAATAAATCACAAATGTCAGTCTTAATCATCTTGATGTGTCCTCCTTAATACCATTTCAAGACAAGGCTAGCCCATGTAAGGCCTGCACCAAATCCTGCAAACGCAACATTATCGCCACGTTTGAAACGCCCTTCACGATTAGCTTCGTCCAAAGCTATCGCTACAGACGCGGCAGATGTATTACCATACTTATGTAAATTAACAAATACTTTTTCCATCGGCATATGTAAGCGTTTTGCAGCCGAATCAATAATACGAATATTTGCTTGATGTGGAATGAAGAAATCCAACTCATTAAGTTCCATTCCAGCTCGTTCTAAAGATTTTAAAACAGTACGTCCCATCGTTTTAACAGCAAATTTATATACTTCAGGGCCATCCATATGAATGAATGTTAATCCTTCTTCAACGCGTTGATCATTGGCAACTACTGCTGTACCACCTGCAGGAATGCATAAAGATGGACCACCAGTACCATCAGCCCCCATGTCAATACCTTTAATGCCATAACCTTCAGGGACCTCAGATACTACCGCGGCGCCAGCACCATCACCAAAGAGGATACATGTACCACGATCATTCCAATTTACCCGTCGAGATAGAATTTCAGCCCCTACAACAAGAACCTTTTTATATAAACCGGAGCTAATATAGCTAGCTGCAGTAATCAATCCATATACAAAGCCAGAGCATGCAGCTTGTAAATCATAGGCCGCTGCATTCTTAGCTCCTAAATTCGCTTGTAATACACAAGCGGCTGAAGGAATAATCATATCTGGTGTTAAGGTAGCAAAGATAATCATATCTATATCTTCGGCACTAACCTTAGCCATTTGCATAGCTTTTTTGGCTGCCTCAGTCGCCATATAGGATGTATTCATACCTTCCGGTGCAATGCGTCGTTCCTCGATACCAGTACGTTCTCTAATCCATTGGTCATTGGTATCAACCATTTTTTCTAGATCAAAGTTTGTTACTACATTGTCAGGAAGGAAGCTCCCAGTACCAATGATTCCTACCGGTTTACTCATCATAGTCATACTTCAAGGCTCCTTCAATATCCATTGTTTCTCTTATGTGTTGAATAATTTTACGCTCTACTAAATCACTGGCAATTTCAATAGCAGTTTTAATCTCTTTAGCTTTGGAGCTACCATGGGCAATCATAAACACCCCGTTAACCCCTAAGAGTGGAGCACCACCATTTTCCGTGTGATCTAAGCGTTTTGCCATCTTTTTTAAAGCTGGCTTTACAAGCATAGCACCAATTTTAGCAAAAATACTACCTGCCATAATGCTATCCTTTACTAATTGTGTAAGACCTGTTACCAAGCCTTCTGCAAATTTAAGTACCACATTACCGACAAAACCATCGCAAACAACAACATCTACGACCCCTTTTGGAATATCACGGCCTTCAATATTACCTTTGAAATTAATAGTTTTCATACGTTCCAAAATTGGATATGTGGCTAGAACGACATCGTTCCCCTTAGTGGCTTCTTCGCCAATATTTAATAACCCTACTGTAGGTTCTTCTTTACCTAATAAAAGTTTTGCATATTCAGAACCCATCAATGCACCTTGTACAAGATGTTTTGGTTTACTATTTGAGTTAGCACCAGAATCTAACATAACAGTAATGCCACTAACTGTTGGCATCGGAGTTGCAATAACCGGGCGATCAACCCCTTTAATACGACCGAGACCAAACAATGCAGCTGCTACAGCAGCACCTGTGCTACCTGGAGCAATCACGGCATCGCAGACATTATCACGAACTAAAGATGTTGCTACCACAACAGATGCGTCCTTTTTCTTACGCAATGCTTGTCCTGGATGTTCATCCATCCCGATGACTTGACTGGCATGATGTACAGAAATGCGTGGATTCTTAGCTTCATTATTAGCTTCTAATATATTAAAAATTTGCTGCTCATCGCCGACGAGCACCACTTCAATGTGTTCATTTGCTCGTACGGCTTCAATGGATCCTAGTACAGTCTCCAATGGAGCAAAGTCGCCACCCATGGCGTCTATTGCAATTTTCATAATCTACACCCTATTCTCTACGGATTCCATAATAAATTTTGCGCGAAATACTTCTTTTATTTTATCTCTTATAATGACCCAAATAAAGAACTTATTACCACGGCGACGCACAATTTCTGCTTTTGCCACCAAATTAGTACCAGCTCCTACTGGATTCTTATATTTTATATTTCCAACCTCCGCAGAACAAACAGTAGTCCCCATGACTACCTTTGCGAGGGAATTCGCTTGAGCATATAAATACTGTGGCTCTACATATCCAAATCGATCTTCCATGTCTGCAGTAGTACGCAACATCGATAATGCTTGTTGCCCTTCCGTGACATCAATCAATTCGCCAACCACTTCGTACGGTACATGTTCTACCGTTTCTTGTGATTGACCTGTAGCCATGACGCGTATGCGTTCACGCAATTCAGGAATCCCCAACTCTAGTCGATCAAGACGAATAGTTGGCACACTTACATTAAAGTGTGTTGCCAATTCTTCATCAGTAAGAAATGGCGTAATATTCAGTTTTTCTTGTAACTGCTTTTGGCGCTCTTGCTTCTTTAACCGACTCATGGGACCACCTTTTATGACCTAGTATTAATATTACATCCTAAGTATATACAATAATTCCCCTATTGGCAAGGCTTTTTATACATATAGTAACAGATTTTCCTCATATATACTAAATATAGATATTATTTTATATTTAAGTATCGTTTTGTTTATAAAAGTATAAAAAATGCCACTACTCTACAGTTTTATATTACTATAAAATAATGGCACTGACTAATGCATATGAAGTATATTAAGTTATATATATTACTAAAAGTATACAAAAGCATACAAAAAAGACGCCTACTACTACAGTAGGCGTCTTTTTTCCGCTCACATATTAAGCATTAGCTACTACTTGCTCACCTTTATAGTGACCACATGTAGGGCAAACACGATGAGGCATCTTAGGTTCGTGGCATTGTGGACATGCTACATAACCAGGAGCTTCTAATTTCCAATTAGCACGACGGCGATCGCGACGGCATTTAGACAATCTACGCTTAGGTACTGCCATTATCTGCACCTCCTTAGTACAATCATTAGGACAATCTATCATCTTTCTCATCAAGCAAAGCACGTAACTCTGCAAATCGAGGATCCACCACAAAGGATTCACAAGAACAAGGTGAAACATTTAAATTTGCTCCGCAATGAACGCACAATCCTTTGCAATCATCCTGACATAACACTTGAGAGGGCTCATTGATGATTAATGTATCCCTAATTAGTTCGGTTAAGTCAATTTCCTCTCCATCGAAAGGAATCACATCTTCAACAGCGTCTCTAGAATCACTAAAGATTTCCTCAAAGGAATCCTTACGATTATGCTCTGTTGTAGTTAAACAACGAGAACACTCGTAATCACCTTTAGACTCTATCGAACCTTGAACGATGTAATTTTGACCATCAAACCAAAACTCACCATTAATGGTTATATCATGACGGCTCCAAGGAAAAGCAGTTACGTCACCAAGCTCAGAGGTTGGTATCGTATAGCTATAAGGAAATTTCTTTCCTATATGTTCTTTTGCTTGCTCTACTTGCAGTTTCATAATCTTACCTCGACTCATAATATTATAAACATGACATAGTGCTTTGTCAAATAAAAAAGACTATCTTAAGCGGACTCAAGATAGTCTTTTTGGTAAGTCAATTACATTTTTTCGAATTGGTCTTTACCAACACCGCAAATTGGGCAAACATAATCAGCTGGTTGATCTTCGAATTTTACGCCTTCAACAGCTTCGTCATAAACCCAACCACATACTACGCATACGTATTTTTCCATGAGTATTTCCTCCTTCACTTGAAAATTATTGTTTAATGTTTATCTTTTATAATTCAGATACTCTATCTGTAATGTAGTATATCAAAGATATCGAAACTTTTCAATACTCATTTTCTTAATTTCTCATTTTTTCTAATATTTAAAAAGCATATATGATATGCGGATTTGTGCTACATTATAATTTGAAATGTATTATCATTTAGACTAATTATGACCTAAATTTACCTCAATTCCTTTCCCTATTGTTACTCATCTGTCAATATATCTATTAATATAAGTAATGGCCATTATTATACCGATAGTTTTTAAGGTATTAACTAAAATAAGACCTAAGGTGTACATAATTTATATATTATACTATTATATATAGAAGAGAATATTGTTATATTATTTATTCTAAAAGAACTTAATTAATAACTTATTATATAAGTATGTACTTATGAACTCTTACTTCTCTATGCAATATAATCATAATAAGAACTTCACGATCTTAATATGAAATATTGATCAGAGAAATCGTCATTTATATTGTTATCATAGGAGGATTTATGAGAACAGCTTTAACAGAACTTTTACAAATCGAATACCCTATTATCCAAGGCGCTATGGCTTGGGTATCTGAACACAAATTAGTATCTGCCGTTGCTAATGCTGGCGCAACAGGCGTTATCGCCCTCGGCGGTCGTGATGCAGAATGGACTCGCAATGAAATTCGTGCATGCAAAGAATTAACAGATAAACCATTCGGTGTTAACCTTATGTTGATGGCTCCTAATAAAGATGAGTTAGTAGATGTTATCATCCAAGAAAAACCTGCTTTTGTAACACTTGGTGCTGGTAACCCTGTACCATATATCAAACCTCTTCAAGAGGCTGGTATCAAGGTTATCCCTGTAGTTCCTTCCCTTAAATTAGCTAAACGTATCGAAGAAGCTGGCGCTGATGCGATGATCGTAGAAGGTATGGAAGCTGGTGGCCACATCGGTAGCCAAACAACAATGTCTTTAATGGAAAACATTTTACCTGAAATCTCTATCCCTGTAGTAGTAGCTGGCTCTATCGTTGATGGTCGCGGTCTTGCCGCTGCATTACTCATGGGTGCACAAGGTGTACAAATGGGCTCTCGCTTCTTACTTGCTGAGGAATGCCAAGCACACAAAAATATGAAAGAAGCCATTATCAAAGCTACAGATACTGATTCTGTTGTAACTGGTCTTCTCTCTGGCCACGGTGGTGTTCGTAGTTTAAAAAATGAATTTACTACTCGCTATTTGGCCGCAGAAACTGATGGCGTTACTACCCCTGAAGAACGTACAAAAATGTCTCAAGGCACTAATAAACGTGCTGCTATTGATGGCGATGTTGTAAATGGTGCTGTACAAGTCGGTCAAGCATTGAATCGTCTTGTAGCTATTGAGCCAGCTCATACAATCGTTCAATCTGTAATGAACGAAGCCATTATGTCTATTCGTAAGGCTCAACGCCTTCTTGAAATTGTTTAATGAATTAGGAGTACCATATGTTACCATTTCATGGAAAATATCCAAAATTAGATCCTAAAAGTTGCGTCATGCCCGGTGCAGAACTTGCTGGTGATGTAGAACTTAAAGAATATGCTTCTATTTGGCAAAACTGTGCACTTCGTGGTGATGTAAACAAGATTGTAGTAGGTCGTTACTCTAATGTACAAGACAACTCTGTATTACATGTAGACGACGATAAAGCATGTATTCTTGGCGATTACGTAACAATCGGCCATGGTGCAATTGTTCACGCTAGCACAATTGAAGACAATGTTTTAGTTGGCATGGGCGCCATTGTATTAAGTGGTTGTCATATCGGCTCTGGATCTATTATTGCAGCCGGTGCGGTAGTAAAAGAAAACACTGTCATCCCACCTAACTCTTTAGTAGTAGGCATTCCTGCTCGTATTGTTCGCACAGACGAAACTCAAATCGAACGTATTCACAACCAAGCTTTAAAATATAAACACTTATGGACTATTGAATACGGTATGCTTCCTGATGCAGGTGGCGAGGAATACGATAAAAACGCTAAGATCGTATAATTACATATAACAAAAGCGGATAGTTGATCACAACTATCCGCTTTTATTTTTTATTCACAAGCTTAATATGCCTTTATATAACTAAATATAGCATTATACCTTTATAGTATTTCAAGGTAATAAAAATATGTAGTCATACACATTTATAAATACTCTAGTTAATAACTATTTACTAGTCTTTAATTTAGCCTGAACAATTTGTTCTACCATAAGTGCTGTCCCCATGGTCAATGCTATAGGGAACAACATCTCTACAGAAAACCTAGATAACTCAAGCATAAATACACAAGATGTCATCGGCATCTTTTGAGCAAGGCCAAGGAATGCTACGGCACCAATGAAGGCTGCCATGCCTAATGATATAGGTGCTACAGCAATAGACCAAATGGTACCAAATACTATAGCTAGCGTACTTCCCAACATCATAGATGGAGTAATACGGCCACCATATGCACCTGCTGCTAATGCGAGTAGTACTGCTACCCACTTAGAACCAAATAAACCTAATGCATAAGTCCATGTAATTTCATTGGTAAAGGTTAATTCATTTCCAGCTTTACCATTCCCAAGAATTTCAGGGAAATACATAGCTAATACACCGATAAGTGTAAATGCTACGATAGAAATGGGAATCATAACAGGACTGCTACGATGAATAGCTGGTAACTTACTTTGTGTAATATTAAATAAAACTACACCTAACGCAACAATAGCACCCAAGGCAATGGCGAATTCAACATAATGGCTACCCAAGCTAGGTTGAGCCATTGTATATTGAATAACATCCCCTACACCTGCCTGTCTCGTAACAAAGGTTGCTAATCCACAGCATATAAGAGCAGCACTCATAGCGCGTATATTCCATGTAAGAAGCAATGTTTCCAACGTAAAAATCGCTGCCGATAACGGTGAATTATAAACCGCTGCCAAGCCAGCACCTGCTGCACAAGCAATCAATAGTTGGCGATCTTCTTGTTTAATATCAAAATGTTTAACTAAAAAAGTTGTAATCCCTGCACTGGCTTCACGTGGTGCAACTTCTCGCCCTAATGGTGAACCAATACCTACGGTAATAATTTGTAAAGTTGCATGTAAAACAGTAGTAATAGGATTCATATCCATTTTACCAGATACAGCCGTTTTAATATCTACAACACCTTTACCATATCGGTGAATAAGTACCCAACCAACACCGCCTATAAGACCGCAAATAATCAATGGTATCAATCGCTCTACCGGAGATACACGAGCTACAGCAGCGCCAAAACTCATATGATCAGCAGAAGAATAATGATATACAAAGTGCTGAATTCCATGTAATAAATGTGTATAAGAGGCCCCTACTAATCCCGCTATAAATCCAACGATAATTATGAGGCCTATTAAACGTTTATCAAATGCCATACTTACTCCATTGCTAATACGACTTCGCCTGTTTCTAATGTTTTCTTAACGTCTATAATACGTTGATTAGATGACCCTCTAAATCGCAATGCTGGATCTTTTAGTTCATCTACAAAGCGACCGTCTACGAGAATATCAATTTCATGTAATAAAGCGCTTCTCAACTCATCTTCTAAGATATCATCTATTGTATAACCTGAATAGGCCCAAATTTTCTTTTCTGGCGCCGCCGCACGAACTGCCCGCACCACCGGTAATAAGCCTTGTACATTTTGGAACGGTTCCCCACCTAACAAGGTTAAACCTGAGCATGTTGGACTTTTCACATAGGATACAACTAAATCAGTTTCAGATTGAGTCCATTCCTTACCGGCATTAAAATTCTGGTATTCTTCATTAAAACAGTTATAGCAACAATGTGTACAACCGGTTACGAATATAGATGTACGAATACCTTCCCCATTGGCAATATCATATTGTCTTATTTGCCCATATCTCATAATTACCTCCATAATAGTGGTTATCAACTTTGATTAACACCATATAGATATATTTCAATTTCTCATATATACAGTAAAAGCTGTGCCTTAAGCACAGCTTTTACCATGTATTTATAGTAACTATAATTCTAATAATTTTAAATATGCATTACACGATCTTTGATTTCTTTCGTACGACCTTCATTCCAGAAGTTTTCACCTAAATAACCACAAGTACGACGAATTACAGTTAATTTATCGCGGTTTGTGTTGTGGCAACGAGGACATTCCCATTCATTATGTTCATTGACCTTAATTTCACCATCAAAACCACATTCGTGACAGTAGTCGGACTTGGTATTAAACTCAGCATAAGAAATATGGTCATAAATATATTGAATCATAGTTAAAACGGCTGGAATATTATTAGTCATATTCGGAATTTCCGCATAGGAAATACAGCCGCCTGTAGATTTCTTTTGGAACTCAGATTCAAAGGCAAATTTATCAAATACATTAATCTCTTCACGAACATTTACATGATAGCTATTAGTGTAATACCCTTTATCTGTAATATCTTCAATAACACCAAAACGGGCACGGTCTAAAGAAGAGAATCGATTTGTTAAGCTTTCAGCAGGAGTACCGTATAAACCAAAGCCAAGATTATGTTTATCATGCCATAGGTTAATAGCATCGTTTAAACGATCCATAATTTTCATTGCAAATACACGGCCTTTTTCACCTGTATTGGATTCACCTGTAATCAATCGAGTTGCTTCATAAATACCGATATAGCCAAGAGAAATCGTTGCATAACCACCAGTAAGGAAACGACCGATTTTTTCTCCTTTTTTAAGGCGTGCAATGGCGCCATGTTGCCAGTGAATTGGAGACACATCACTCACTACATCTTTCAAAAGATTGTAGCGTAATAACAATGCTTTTTCTGCTAATTCAAGACGTTTATCTAAAATTTCAAAATATTTTTCTTCACTACCACGAGCCAAAATACCAATTTGTGGCAAGTTTAAGCTTACAACGCCCATGTTAAAGCGTCCATCAAATTTATAGTTTCCTTTTTCATCCTTCCAAGGAGATAAGAAAGAACGGCAACCCATTGGACTAAATACATTTCCTTCATAGTTTTCCTTCATTTTTTTAGCGGAAATATAATCTGGGTACATCCGTTTAGCTGTACATTGTGCAGCCAATTCAGTTAAGTAATAGTATGGGCTATCTGGTGTTACATTATGTTCATCAAGAACATAAATCAATTTAGGGAATGCCGGTGTAATATATACATCAGCTTCATTTTTTACACCTTTAATTCGTTGACGCAAAATCTCTTCTGTAATAAGAGCAGCTTCCTTAGCATATTCATAATCAGGTTTAAAATACATGAACAACGTAACAAATGGAGACTGACCATTTGTAGTCATCAATGTATTGATTTGATACTGGATAGTTTGAATACCATCCTTAACCTCTTTACGCGTACGTTTCCATGCGATTTCACGAGCCTTTTCCATATTTGGCTCCATACCGTAAATCTCAACTTGTTCTTCAATAACATTGTTAAGAATCTTTTCGTAAGACTTACGTACAAATGGTGCCAAAATGCGATCAATGCCATTAATACTTTGACCGCCATATTGCCCAGATGCAACTTGAGCAATAATTTGTGTTGTCACTGTACATGCAACCTGGAAAGATTTAGGTGTATCAATCTTCTTACCATTGATAACTGTACCATTTGTAAGCATATCTTCCAAATTGATTAAGCAACAGTTAAACATAGGCTGGATAATGTAATCCATATCATGGAAGTGAATGGCACCACTATCATGGGCCTCTAAAATATCTGTAGGAATTAATTTACGACGCGCGATATCCTTAGATACTTCACCGGCAATTAAATCACGTTGTGTAGATACAATCGCAGCATCCTTATTAGAGTTTTCGTCGAGAACACTAACATTACTACGGTCTAATAAACCAATTACATCATCATCTGTAGTATTTTGACGACGTTTAAAAGCTTGAACAGCTTTGTAACCCTCATAGGCACGTGCCGTTGCAGGATTATGATACTCAATCAACTTATAATACACTTGATCTTCAATAGCATAAATTGTCATATCCTTTTGGAGCTTTGTAGCATATTCTTCAATTTCATCAGCAATACGCTGTGCCAACCCCTCTTCGTACAACCCTGTACTACTATGCTCGGCTTTTTCTATAGCCAAAGCAATTTTGTTTTTGTCGAAAGGTACCTTTGTACCATCCCGTTTAATGACCTGCAACATATTGGCAACCTCCCCATTTTGTTACCGCTGAAATATATGTTATGACAAAGAAAAAAGTATGGTATACCATACTTTTATAAATTTATATGTAAAAATGTAAAGAATTATTAGTAAACTCTCTATTTTTACCGCTAACTCAGTATACTATATATGGTGGTTGTTTTCAAGAACAAATACTATATAAAGTAAAAATAGGTTCTTTCAGCCATGCTAATATAGCATGAATAAAAGAACCTATTTAAATCATAATGTAAACCCAAATAGACGAGTCAAGAAGTTAGATTTTTGACCTACCCAACTAGAAGGAACAGTAGGATAGAATGTGCGATCAGCTAAAAGATCGCGCTCATTAAGATGAATATTTGGCAACAAATCTTTTTTGTATGTACTGTCTAGTTTAGAAATAGCTTCTACATACCCTTGATGCGCTTGTACATCACTTTCATTACAATAACCAGTGCCAAAGAAGTGAATTAATCCATTACGATATAATTCGATCGCTCTATGATAATTAGCATTACTATGATTAAAGGATGCCATGTTACATTGAATTAAAATCCCTTTATCTACCCATTCCAATAGCTGTTCTGGTTTTGTAAATAATTGGCGATGCGTTTCTACTTCACTAATGATAGGAACAATGCCCATATCTAGTAAGCTTAGCAACCATGCATTAATATGGTGAACCTTACTATTTTCAGGTAATGCTACTAACATAAAATGGCTATTCCCCAACAAATACTGATTGCGATGAGCAACGATATATTCAACCATTTCATCACAAAGTAAAACGCGAGCACCACTATGAATAGTAACATCTACTTGTTGCTCACCTACTGCAAGTTTTACATCATTCAATGTTGTTTCCATTTCATCCCAAGTATTCATATCCATAGATACTGTCACATCAGGAGTACTGAAAATATCTGTAATTCCTTGTTCAGCCAAAGATTTTATCATTTTTACTGATTCTGCCATTGTTTGTGGCCCTTGAGGCCCTAACACAGCTGGCAAAATGCAACCATGTAAGTCAACCACGCGATTCATATTCTTTCCCTTCTACTTACGATAACCCCTTACAGATATCGTCCTCTTTATAAAGTTCATGTTTATCTCATTTGTTTTTCATTTTCTATTCATGATTATATCAAGGGAAAAGTCGCTTGTACAGTGGTTTTTATATAAAAATAGATAAATTATAATATGTTAATTTAATATATTTTTTAAATTTTCATTTTATCTTCATTAAAAATACCTCATAATCGCTAAGATTATGAGGTATTTTTCACTCATCTGTATATTATTAACAATTTAATTTTTAAATGTCCTTCTCTTATACCTGATATAATAGACTAATTTTACCACTAGAATACCAATAACAACACCTACTGTGTCTATCAAAATATCAGAGAACTGAGAGCTACGACCTGGTGAGAATAATTGTATAAATTCATCAAGACAAGCTATCAACATTCCTAAACCTATCGTTTTTATTACTGTACCATATGTAATATATCGACGTAGAATCGTATATAAAACACCACCAAGGATTGTAAACTCTGTGAGATGTGCTAATTTTCGAACAATCCTATTCAAGATCCATATATTTCCATGAAAGCCTAATTCATTTGCTATAGGAACAAAAGTCTCTGCAAAGAGCAAACTAAATCCATCTGATGATCCACCATTCTGCATCGAATTATCCCATATAAAAAATACTATTAGCCCTAACAGGATATATAGTATCCAACGTTTCATACTACTCTCCTAAACGCCATAATACATATCAATCTTAATCGCGGTCAAAAATATCTCTTGTATAAACTTTATCCTTCACATCTTCTAAACTCTTATCCCATCGATTAGCTACTATAACATCGCTAACACGTTTGAAGTCTTCAAAGTTGCGAATCACAGGTGAATTAAAGAAATCATCTGCATCAAGAGTCGGTTCATATACAACTACAGCAATCCCCTTTGCCTTGATACGCTTCATTACACCTTGAATTGCAGATGCTCTAAAGTTATCAGAGTTCATTTTCATAGTCAAGCGATAGATGCCAACAATTTTTGGGTTCTTTCCTATAATAACATCTGCTATGTGATCCTTGCGAGTTCTATTAGCATCAACAATAGCAGAAATCAAATTTTGTGGAACATCATTATAGTTAGCTAATAATTGCTTAGTATCTTTTGGTAAGCAATAACCGCCATAACCAAAGGATGGATTATTATAGAAATCGCCTATACGAGGATCTAAACAAACACCATTAATAATCTGGCTTGTACTAAGGCCACGAACTTCGGCATAAGAATCCAACTCATTAAAGTAAGCAACGCGCAATGCTAAATAAGTATTAGCAAATAATTTAATAGCTTCTGCTTCCGTAGAATCCGTATACAATTGAGGCACATTTTCTTTGATGGCACCATCAGCTAATAGTTGACCAAAACAACGAGCCCTTTTAGAGTCTTCTCCTACCACTATACGAGAAGGATGTAAATTATCATATAAAGCTTTACCTTCACGTAAGAACTCTGGAGAGAACATCAAGTTCTCTGTATCGAATTCTTTACGCATTTGAGCTGTATACCCAACTGGTACTGTTGACTTGATAACCATAACAGCATCTGGATTGATATCTAATACTGTTTTGATAACTTGCTCTACAGAAGATGTGTCAAAAAAATTCTTTTGAGGATCATAATTAGTAGGGGTCGAAATAATAACATAATCAGCACCTGTAAAAGCCTCTACAGGATCTAAGGTAGCTTTAAAGTTTAATTTTTTAGTAGCCAAGTACTCTTGCAATTCTGCATCTACAATAGGTGACTCTTTGCGATTTAACATTTCTACCTTTTCAGGAATAATATCGAGGGCTACTACTTCATTATGTTGTGCTAATAAAACACCATTTGAAAGGCCTACATAGCCGGTCCCAGCAATTGCAATCTTCATTTATTTGCCCTCCGTCATATAAAACTCTTTATACCATATAGCAAATTTCCGTAACCCTTCACGTAAAGATGTATTTGGCTTGAATCTAAAATCTTCTTCTAGAGCACTTGTGTCTGCATAGGTAACAGGTACGTCGCCTGGTTGCATCGCCACTAATTCTTTATGGTCTTCAAAATTATAATCCTCTGGTAATACGCCAGCTGCAACTAATTCCTCTGAAAGAATACGCACAAAATCTAGAAGATTTTCAGGATGACTATTGCCAATATTATAAATAGCATACGGAGGAACTGGTAAACCATCGGCACCGTTGCGACGTTCTGGAGCCGCACACATCACCTTAGATACGCCCTCTACTATATCATCGATATAGGTAAAGTCACGTTTACAGTTACCATAGTTAAAGATTTTTATAGTGCCACCGCTCCGCAACGTGTTAGTAAAGCCAAAGTACGCCATATCCGGACGCCCCGCTGGACCGTACACAGTGAAGAAACGAAGCCCTGTACTAGGTATGTTATATAACTTGGCATACGAATAAGCCAATAATTCATTCGATTTTTTAGTAGCTGCATACAGAGAAACTGGGTTATCTACTTTATGCTCTGTAGAGTATGGAATTTGTTTGTTCGCACCGTATACGGAGGAGGATGATGCATATACTAAATGCTCTACTCCACTTTCACCATTATCATAAGAATGACGACAAGCCTCTAATATATTGTAGAAACCAATAATATTAGACTCGATATAAGCATCGGGGTTCGTAATAGAATAACGCACACCCGCCTGTGCTGCTAAGTTAACAACAACACGTGGTTTATAAGTAGAGAAAATTTCTTCGATAAAGGCCTTATCTGCAATATTCCCTTTTTTAAATACCCACGCATTTTTATTATCTTTGCACATCTCATCAATTTGTTGCAATCGATAATCTTTTAAGGCCACGTCATAGTAATCATTAACAGAATCTATGCCGATAATTTGAGTTCCTTCTGCTTCAGATAACAGGGACATAACAAGATTAGCCCCTACAAATCCAGCGGCTCCCGTTACTAGGATCACCGTGTTGTTTAAGTCTACATTTTTTGAAAGCATATGTACTCCTTTCATAGTTCTGTTAATTATGATCGTCTTACTTTACTTAATAATTTATCAACGCCAGAAGTGATAATAGTGCGCTCAGATGGTATGAGATATAAGATAACCACATACAATACAACGCATAAAATCATACAAGCTATAGTCCACCATACCGCATCATATAAATGTAAAATACTATATGCAAGAGCACCAACAATAGATGCAGTAATTAGATATACACCTATATTAGTAATCACCCGAAGGGCACTTATATGTATAAATAATGCTAAGAAAATCATGGCAACCATTAACATTTCCATGCGTACTATTGAACGAGCATAGACAAATGTACTAAAGTCATACTGAATACAAATATAAATGACCGGTATTAATACAACTAAATGTAATATTTGAGTCCAGAATGATAAATTAGGAGCTCCTTTTGCACGGAATACTTCAGAAATCAAATTCGCTGTTACTGTCATAATAGCGGAACTCAAGGCCCAAGATCCCAATACAATACCTGCTAACTTCCATTGTGGTCCCAATAAGAGATCAACAACAAAGTCTTGGAATACAAACAAGCCTATCCCTATAGGTACTAAAAAAAGAGCCATATAGCGTTGGAAGGTAAAGAATGTATTGGAAAATGCCTGTTCATCCTGTTGAACTCGACTTAAAGCGGCAAATAATACAGGCGCTAAAGATGAAGTAGCCATAGCCATGACAGTTGTAACAATAGCCATAGGCATTTTATAGATTCCTAAATAATAGGCATCCAAAAAGCGACTAATAATGAAGGTATCCACCCATGCAGTAAGCCAAATAGAAAATGCTTCAGCCAATGACCATGCACTATAACTAAACATGTTCATAAAGACTCTAGAACTAAAGAAGAGATGGATTTGATTTTTCCTACTCTTCAATAAGGCCAAAGCCGTAAATAACTGAGCCCCTAACATACCAGCGATTAAAGACCAATAGTCATATCCCATGAGCGCCATAGGTATGGATATCAATATAGGAGTCAGAATTGTGATGAGCCGAATGTTAAGAAGAAACTTAAAGTTAAAGTCCCGTCTATACAATGCCATTTGTACACTACTGAAAGCAGAGAGCGGAATCATGGCCCCCATTATGGCCAACGGTATGCCTAAGCCATCATTTCCAACTAATACGGCCAGTTCATCACGACCGACTATAATAGCCCCCCACAAGAGTAAAGAAAGAACTAAGTTAGCAATAAAAGCTACATCTGTAGCCTCCTGTTTTTCTTTATCACTTTGAAACTCATGCTGTACAAGAAATTTTTGGAATCCCGCATCAGCTAGCATTTCTGCAAAGGATATAACCATCATAATTGTTGCCAATATCCCAAATGCCGTAGGTGCTAGCATATGGGCCAATATTATATTTGTTAGTGGTGTAATAAGCTTTGCTAAAACCTCTGTTATGACAGACCATTTAGCAGCAGCTACTATTTTTGTATCCATTATTTTTTATTGATATTCTTAATGCCCCGCAAGAATAATTCATGGTGAGCTTCACATTCCAAGTAATTTTGAATTGCTAAATAACTTGTTTTTCCTAAAATAAGTTGTATTAATTTTCGTCCAAATAATCCATTTATTGCACGAATGATAAAAGATCTACCTAAAAATTCACGCAAATATCGCTTTACATGAGTATCAGCAAAATCCTTATATGCTTGAGCAACAAAATGAGCATCTCTAATGTTTTCACTTCGCTTTTTATATTCCGTCAATGTTTCCATGGCTTCCGATTCAGTAGCCAAACGGGTGCCCCTTTCGGTACCACGAATTGGCACTTCAGATACAATAAAACTATCCTTTGTAGCCTCTACACTGATTAATAAGGAATCTTTTACAAACTCCTTATGATGTATATAGGATTCGGAGTTAAAGATAAAGTTACCTTGGCCATAAATAATAGTCCCCTTACCATAGTCCTCACGAGAACCTATACAATGACTATGTTGGCAAATTACAAGATCTGCCCCTTTATCAACAAATTTTCTGCAATATCTTTGTAACATTGGCGATGGATAGCGATAAAACTCCTTCCCACCATGATATAGGACGATAACATAATCACAAGTTTTCTTTAAAGCTTCTACATCATCGAAGCTCTCTAATACATCAAATGGATTAGCCCCCATTGTATGACAAGAAGCAACGGTAAACTCATGTTCTGCACATAAGTAAAATCCTATACGTATACCTTCTTTTTCAAAGATAAATGGCTTTTTAGCTTCCTTTACATTGGCACCAGCACCTGCATTTTTAATACCATGCTTTTTTAATAGCTCTAATGTAGTTGTTAACCCTTCTACTCCATGATCTAAGCAATGATTATTAGCCAGTGTTAAAAATATAGGCTCTAAAGCTTTATATCCGTAAATTGTTTTTGTGGGCGACTTTAAATTATTACCAAATTTATCAATCGGAGTAGATGCATCAGTTAAGGGCACCTCTAGATTAAACACATTTAAATTAGATTGATTAAAGAGGCCTAACAATTCTTTACCAACTAAAGCTTCTACATTACTAGTTTCAAATAATTCTCTGTTTATATCCGTAGGGACAAAATCAGCCCCGATGTACATTTTCAAGATGTAACCACTCTCCCAATTCATAATCTTTTGTCATAGGACAAAACTGCTCTAATCCCGCACCAGGGAAGAACGTTAACTCTCCAATATACAGTCGTCCCTTTATTTCATAGAAATCAACACGTAAAAACGGACAATCCTTACTTAGCTCAGCTGTGAGACGTTTCATCTCCTCATAAGTAGCTGGCTTCGGAAACTCCGTAGATAATGGAGGATAATGGCCAAAATGAATCCCCATAGGCTCCCAATTGATATCATAAAAGTTCATACGCGTTCCAGTCTTTGAAAAGCGATCTGAACATACTACAGTTAGCTTTGGCTCTCCATGGAAGGAATACATCTTATAGTCTAATAAATCATCATTGCCCAATTCTGAAATATATTTTTCTGCTATAATACGACGCGGTACATTCTGATAAGCCCATTCTCTGGCAATTTTAGAATAATCACGTTTTAGAGATGCTCTTAACTTTGCTTTAGCTGCCTCTCGATCAAGGGATGACTTATCTTTACAAATAACGATGCCCCCACTATCATGTGTACATTTCAAAACAAATTGATTAGGCAATGCATCAAAGTCGATATCCTCTACGGAATCCCAAACAGCCAGTGTGGGAATTATATATTGATCGCCTACACGGTGAGCAATAAAATGTTTAGCCTCATGCTTATCTACCATTACTGTTTGTATAGGCTCTCTATAATTAACCTTTAGCCATTGTAATTTTTCGCTGAAAGTTTTTGGATTCTCTAAGTCTAAAGGATATCCCATGTATTTAGGAAATACCTTCTTTAAAAACTCTTCATCCGATAAAGAGTCATAATAACCCAATTTAATCAATACTCGCGTGCGATAGTAAGGTTTTGTTAAAAAGGACATGCCAACTTTACACAACTTGCTGAGCTTCATTTTTACGTCCTTTCCGGAGCAATTGCACCCCTAAATAAAACATCATCATATAAAAATATGTACTCTTACTTTCATAAGAAACCATGCCCATATCCATAACGATTTGAGAAAGGAACAAAATCAGTACCATTACGTATTCATTACTATGAAAGTTCCGATAACGAATTAAGTTATAGGCAATGTATATATACATTGAGTAATATGCCAATAAGCCGATTACCCCTGTACCTGCTAATAGTTCAATATAGTTATTATGTAAGTAGTAATTCTCTTTACCGTATACGAAATAGGTAAATACTGAAGGGTTATTTACGCCAACCCCAGTTATAGGGGATTGATAAAATAAATCCCACCCAATATCAACCAAAGCCATACGGATAATAGTTGATGAATCGCCACCAGTACCAGAAAAGGCATCCACCATACTCGACATACGGTCTAGTACCTCTGAAAACATAGGCAATTGTAAGACTGCAATACCAACTAACGTAAGAGCCAATAAGGACCCTATAATTTTCACAATAGAATTCACTACATTAGCACTGCGTAAACTTTTAAATACAAATAGCAATACTGTACCAACAACAACAAATACTAAAGCTTTACGACTACCAGTAGCTGCTAGAATACCCAATGTAGGTAAGACTATAATATTCCACCAACGAGGTCGATCGTACAGCATGTAATACAATGTCATAACGATAGCATTGGCACCTAATAGACCGACTGTATTCGCATTTAATGCATCATTGGCAATACGTGCAGAAGATGACAAGACCGTAATAAAGTAATCTAAACCATAGAAATATACTGTGTAAAAACAAACTATATAACCGGTCCACATACCGATTTTTAATAATGTGTCCACCGATTTTTTATCTTGATAACACATGTATAAAATGATAAGCATAAAGAATATCTTAACGATATCAAAACTTCGACTAAGTGCTACAGATGGCTCAATAGCATTAATAGTACTCAGATAACAGGCTCCAATAAAGAGCAGCATATAACCATGCATCCAAGTAAACCTAAATTTTATAACTCCCTGCTCTCGTATGAGATAAAAAATAATAAGTCCAAATAGGCATACAAATAATACATAGGCACCATAATTCGCATCGCCAAGGGCAAAGGAAATGGTCAACGACAACACTAAAAAAATTAGAGTTATGAACCATATCATGCGGTCAGCAATAGCCGTTATATTTAACTTCAATGGTTCTCCTCCTTACAACTCATAAAACATCTAACCAACGTTTAGCAATTTTACATAGTGGAAATTTATCACGCACCTTGATAGCTTCCTGTGAAAGTTTTGCTGCTAATGCAGGGTCTTTCAGAATACTGCGCATAGCTTCATACATAGCCTTTGTATCTCCTACAGGTACCAAGATACCATTCTCTCCACTATTTATTACCATACGAGCACCACCTACTGGACAGTCTGTAACTACAGCAGGCAAGCCCATGCCAAGTGCTTCTAACATAGAGTTTGAAATACCTTCAAAATCAGATGATGAAACATACATAGAACAAGGTGCAACCTTCTCTAAAATATTACTAGCAAAGCCAGGTAATAAAATACGATTCTCTAAATTGAGCGCTTTAATTTGAGCACGTAGTTCATCCTCTAAAACACCTTGTCCATAAATAACAAGTTTATACTCTGGAAACTCATCTGCTAGCATACTAAAAGCATTAATCATCATAGGTAAATTCTTTTGAGGATGTAATCGACAGGCCGTAACAATCGTCTTCTCACGTTCCCCTTCTATTGGTGGTGGCAATTTACCATTAATAGGATTAGGAATGATAACACCACGTTCTTGTATAGATTTTGGGAAGTAAGAGCGAGCGTCTTCTGTTTGGAATACGAGAGCATCAGCAAATCTAAAGGCAAAATTACGCAATGCTTGTTGATGCCAACCAATAGGCACCTTGCGCGGATTATTTCGCTCCGAAAAGACAATGCGATTCTTCACAAACCAGGAACTAATAGCCAATATAAAGCTTGATGCAGACAAGAAAGATAGACATGTTGCATTCGGTCTAGTCTTTAAAATCTTTATTAGCTCTTTTATTTCCTGCATAAAGCGAATCACTTTATTAGAACTTGTGGTATGAATTTCAATTTGCTCTATCCCATTTTCTAAGGCATATTCATTACCATAACGATTGGGACTAGTTTGGATGACCGTAATATGATGACCATCATGCACCCATTGACGAGCTAACTCTGTTAAAATTCGTTCAGCTCCATCATTGCCAAGGGAGATGGTAACAATGATTATTTCCTTTTTCATAGTCCTTCCTCTTGGATATATTCTGCAAGTCTTACATAAGCCTGCGCCATTGTTACCTTAGGCTGCCAGCCTAAGGACTTTAATTTTTTTGAACTCAAGAACATGTGCACTGTCGGCGCATAGCCTAAGCCTTGTACATCTTCTGGAATATCAAAAATGACTTCACTCTTATCATGACTTACATGAGTTGCTACCAAATGCGCAATACTTGCTATAGATCGAGTTTCCTCATCATGACATACATTGTATGCTTCACCAGCTTCTCCGTCCTTCATAAGGGTTAAAATGCCCGTTAATGCATCAGTAATATAGCAATAATTAGACATAGAATCACCCTTTGTATGAAGTACAATATTTTCATTTTTTAGAGCACTCTTAGTGAATTGCATAAATACGCGATTATCTGAAACAGGAACACCAGGTCCAAAAGTTTGTGCCAATCGAGCTATAACAGCTGGAACGCCAAATTCTACGGCATAAGATTTACAATAACACTCACATAATCTTTTACTTTCAGAATAAGAGCTACGCACATTTAAATGATCTAAATATCCTAATCGCTCTTCAGTCATCACCTGTCCCGATTCATAAGGAACACCATACTGTTCCATACTCGATAGATACACAAGTTTCTTTACCGTTTTATGACGGCCTAGTTCTAGCATAGCTTCCGTCCCATGAATCGAAGTACGAATCGTTTCTACAGGATGCTCCATAAAGAACTTTGATTGTGTTGGTGCTGCACCATGTAAGATATAATCACAAGGCACATCAATAGATTCTAAAGAACCATCGATAAGTGTAATAGAATCATTATCTAAATAATCACCTAGAATAGCCTGTGCTTTGTTATGACTACGTACGTGACCTATTACCTGTATATCTAGACCATACGCTTCATTAGCAAGTATAAGCAGTTTTATAAACATAGAGCCAATGAGTCCCGTCGCACCTGTCACAAGAATACGTTGATGGCGGAGGAAATCAAAGTGCCTTTTATCTTGTAGTAAAGCTGCTAACTCGCGTTTAATAACGGAATTACTCATCTTGTAATCCTCCTAATTCGCGGTTCTTAATAATACCTGTGAACATATAATAATCAGATGGTGTCGTAATCTTTATATTTTCCGTCTCCCCTAATACTGGATATAGAGTGTAGCCATAATGCATCATCATGGACGCAGAGTCTATAAAATTATGAGTACCTTCTGCTTTTGCTCGATCATGAACCGATAGAATATCGTCTAGTTTAAAGCTTTGAGGTGCTTTTGCCATAAGGCATTGACTACGATTTAATATTCGATTGATAGAACCATTATCTGTAACCATAACGGTTTCAATAGCAGGTGTAACAGTGATAGCAGACCCCTTTGTTTCTACAGATTCGATATTTCTCTCTATTGTTTCCTTATCTACAAGCGGTCTAACACCATCGTGAATCAATACGGTAACATCTTCATTAGGAAATAAACGCTTCGCTTCTGCCAATCCATTATATTGAGAATCTAAAGCACTTTCTCCACCTGGAACAATGGATAGAACCTTTTTTAAACCAGCCTCTTTGATGAGGTTCTTGGTGTGATCAATCCACTCTGCTTTGCAGGCTAGAACAATGCCATCAATTAAGTCCGTTTGTTCAAATACATCTAAAGTTTGTATCAAAATAGGTCTACCGTTCCATTCAAGAAACTGTTTTGGCGTCTTGCTGTTATTCATACGAGCACCTACGCCACCCGCAAAGATTACTGCTATTCGTTTCATAGGCCCTCCTTAAGGTTGAGCTTCGTTTTTGGCATAATGTATGCCTCTATACTCCTTGTAAGGTGTATTTAAATCAGCAAATACAGCATCATGTTTAGCTACGCGCTGTTCTACTGGTGGTAGTTGCATATAATCGCCCCAAATGAGACGTAAATATCTTTCATACCCTTTCATAACTGGTATTTGATGACCTTCAAAGTCCTTATATACAACTGAAGCAAAGTCTTCTCGAGGATGACGCAGCTTCATGCCTTTTAAACTACCAATTAGCTCCGTACACTCCTTACTCGTATTGAAATCGTATTTAGTCATTTGCTTTTCCGCAAAACGCCAAATATGATAACGTAACGACTGACTAGAAAATACCTTATAAATACATCCTGCTAATGCACGATACATCGGTCCTTTATTATCAGGCAATCGTTGAGCATTGAAAAGTGCAAAGGTCATGGCCCACATTAATTGCAGTGTACGACTAATTTTCCCTGGTGCACATCCATCAATAGGCATAATTTCAAGAGCCAAACCATGACAAATATCTTCGTGCATACTATGACGATTAATAAATGTCGTGTTGTTATCTCGAATAGAAGCACCCGCATCATGATAAATATGATTTCGATCAGTTCGACAATACGTATACCGTTCTGTATCTGCATATTTAGGCCATAATTCAGCTAATTTTTCATAATCGGGACGTGGCATAAATAAATCTAAATCATCATCCCAAGGGATGAAACCATTATGACGTATAGCCCCAATGAGACCACCGCCACAGAGGTAAAAGCGCAAATTATGTTTGTCACAAAACTCTTTAAAGTACAGCAACATAGCAAGCTCTTTTTCTTGTATTTCCTTTGTCATAGATGTACTCATAGGGACCTCTTTCAACGTAATACAGCTAGTACTGTATCAACCATCGTTTTAATATCTTGTAGAAAAGAAAATTCTTTAATACTCTTTAAATTCCAAGCCATCTTGCCTGGTAATACCTCATTAATATAGACTTCATCAATATTTTGAGCATTTTGTAAAAGTTGATCTTCATCTTTATAAGCAATGCTTGCCACACTAGTTACACCAGCTGGCAATAATAGGGTTGCCTTCATTTCATCGGTATAAGCCGCCACATAGCGAGGCACTTCTGGTCTTGTGCCGACAAAGCTCATATCGCCTAACAGGATATTAATCAGCTGAGGCAATTCATCAAGACGACAACTACGAAGCATATTTCCAACCTTAGTAACACGCATATCATTTTGTGATGTCACTTGAGCACCTAATGATTCTGCATTTTTTACCATTGTGCGGAACTTATAAATACCAAAGGTACGACCATACTGTGTAACACGTGTTTGACGAAAGAAAACCTCTCCTTCGCTATCCCGTTTAATCATAATGGCTAACACAAGAAATACAGGGCTCAATATAATGAGCATCCCTGCGGCCATAAGGCGGTCAAAAATACTTTTACATAAAAGGCTCCCACGCTTTTGATTTAACAATTCAAAATAAGGACGCACAGCTTCACACTGCAGCTCTTTTGGGAGATCGTGAAAGTTTTTTACTAGCATTCCGTAATAATCCTTTTAAACTGTTTAATGATATATTGCACTTCTTCATCTGTTAGCAATGTATGAAGAGGCAGTGTGATTTCATTTTTAAACTGATTATAAGCATTTGGATAATCATCGATGGTAAATCCGAAATTCTTATAAGCCGTGTGCATCGGAATTGGTTTGTAATGTACATTCGTTGCAATGCCAGCTTCAGCCATAGCTTCAATTACCTTGTTGCGATATTCAGCATCTTGTCCATCTAAACGTACTAAATACAAGTGCCCACTACTTTGATGTTCATCAGTATAATGATGTAGCAATGTAACCGGTAAGTCTTTAAAAGCTGCATCATAAGCTTCGATGATTTCTTTACGACGTGCTAACAATTTTGGGTATCGCTCAAATTGAGCTAATCCAATAGCCGCCATAATATCGGTCATATTACATTTATAATAGGTACCTTTAATATCATATTCCCAAGCGCCTACTTTTGTTTTAGCAAGAGCATCCTTATCTTGACCATGCAAAGATAATAATTGGAATTGCTTATAAATAGCTTCATCATCGATACCATCTATGTGTCGCCATGTAGCACAGCCCCCTTCAGCAGTTGTAAAATTCTTTACTGCATGGAAGGAAAAACTGCTGAAATCAGCTACATTACCTGTTGGTGTACCTTTATATGAGGCCCCAAAGGAATGGGCACAGTCCGCTACGATAGGAATATGTGCCAATGCTTTTTGAATATTATTGGCAGGTGTAAATAGCGATTTCTTTTCTTTTACAATAGAGCGTAAACGGTCATAATCACAAGGTACCCCTGCAATATCTACAGGAATGATTGCCTTTGTTTTTGGTGTAATAGCACGAGCCACTGCATCATAATCCATTTCAAATGAATCTTTTTGGGTATCTACAATAACTAATGTAGCCCCTACATGAACAACAGGACTTGCACTAGCAGTATAGGAATAGGCACTGGTAATAACTTCATCGCCAGGTCCAATACCTAATACACGGAGAGACATCTCAAGCGCTGCGGTAGCAGAGTTTAAACAAACAGCTTTAGGTGTACCTAATTGTGCCGCAATCTTTTTTTCTAATTCTTTAGTGCGCGGTCCAGTTGTAATCCAACCACTCTTTAAGGCTTCAACAACTTCATTGATTTCTAACTCTGTAATATCAGGAGGGGAAAAATTAATTTTCATATACATCACCTCATTACTTTCTGTACCTTGTCGATACGCTTGATTTATCTAATGGAATATATATTAAATTATTGACTACACATCAATGACGATAGAACCTAATAAAGTAATTCCAACTTGAGTAAGTCGTTTCTTAGCTTCTATTAAATCTTTAGGACTTGCTACTTCATTTTTAACAACAAGCATGACACCATCAGATTTTTCAGCTAATACAATAGCATCCGTAACATCTAATACAGGTGGTGTATCAATGATAACCACATCATATTCGTCGCGGATATAATCCCAAATTGTAGATAATTTACTAGAATCAACTACCTCTGAAGGATGGGTAACTACTTCACCAGCAGTAAGCACATCTAAATGAGGAACAATATTGCGATGAATCGTCAAATCTTCATCCATAATAACTGCATTAGTAAGACCTTTATTTTGCACGTTGAATGCTACATGCTGAACTGGATTACGTAAATTACCATCTACCAAAAGAACTTTGTTATTATTCTTCGATAAAGCTAATGCCGTATTAGCCGCTACCTCAGAGGTTCCTTCTCCACTAGTAGCAGCGGTGATACAAATGATCTTACATTTATGTTGATTACATACGTATTGTAAATTGCTACGCAATGTACGATATGCTTCTACAAGTGGTGTATCACCACGCTCATTAGAAATTAGTCTAATCATATTAACCTCTCACTTTGCGCCACAATGCTACGATACGATTACTAGGTTCTTCATATTCCTTTTCTTCATGATTTGGAATGACACCTAAGTTTTCAATACCAAGAATCTCATTGATTTCTTGTACGGATTGAACCTTGCGATTACAGAAGAACTGACCCAATGTGTAAAGGCAACCAAGAATAATTCCTAAAATTGCAGAGCCTAATAAAATAAGTACTTTACGAGGAGCAATAGCTTTTTCTGGCAATGTAGGAGCATCTACGATTTGCACTTCATTTGGCACCATTACTTCTGCTACCTTGGCTTCTTCTAAGCGTTTAGATAGCATTTCGTAAATATCTTGTGCTACATCTACATCACGTTTGGCTTGAATATAACCACGTTCTTTTTCTGGTAAGTTTTTCATAGCCTCTTCGTTTTCTTTATCAAGTTCAGCCAATGTAGACTCTTTGCCTTGTGCTACGGCTAAAGCCGCTTCATTTCTGAATTTATCGGCCAACAAACCTTGTTGAGCAGAATTGCTAGATGGTGCTTGTTGGGTTGCAATAGCATTAATCTCAGCATTTAAGCCGCTTTTTGCTTCTTCAATTTGTTGGTTAAGTTCTTTCATCGCAGGATGCTCATCAGTATATTTGCCAACATAGGAAGCCCTACGGGATTCTAAATCGGCTAGTTGCCCTTTATAAGCCTGAACGGTAGCACTGTCAGCAATACTTTTACCAGCAGAACCTAATTGCTCATTAATACTGCCCAACGCTGCTTGCGCTGTTTCTAAATCAAGTTGATTTTGAGCTTTCTCACGATCGATAAGGGTAATCTTATCCGTTAATCCCTTCATTTGATCTGCGGTGGAGTAAACCTTATTATCCACTTGGAATTGTTGCAATTTCTTTTCTGCTTGCTCCAATTCTTCTTTTGCAGTTACTACGCGTTTTTGCAAGAACTCACGTGTCGTCCGTTGCTCAACATGTGAAATGTCTGCTAAGCGCTTTAAGAATGTATCAATTAATAATTGATTAGCCTCTTGTGCTTGTTCTGGACTTTTACCAGTTACACTAACTTGTAATAATTCAGTTTCTTTATATGGTTTTGTTTCGATACGCGTTTTAACAAACTCTTCGTATGTAGGTGCTTTACCTGTTCCCTCTGGATCTTCAATAGCGGAAATAACAGGTTCTACAACATTACGACTCTTTAAAATTTCTGCATCTGTATTCATCAATTGACGTGCCATAGAATCAGAATAACCATTAGCACTTGATAATACAGAGTTACTTAAACCTTGAGATTGTTTAATGCGCAACATAGATGTAGATTGATAGGTAGATGGTGCTAACAGGCTATATGCACCACCTAATACAATACAAGCAACCGTTACATTGATAATTTTACGGCGCCGTTTAACGAGGACTCTACCGACCTCTTTTAAATCAATAATTTGTTCCACCCATATACCCCTTTCTGTGAAAGTTTACAAACAACAGGGTCTCTCCCTTTTAGGAATATGTACTGTATATCTCCCTCTCACGTAGATTACAGTTTTGGATAAATGATTATAATTAAATTGTTATACATTATGATTTGGATGATATGTAGGAACAATATCTTGTAATACATTGATTACATCCAAATCAGATTTACACGTTTCAAAGCGCTCGATTTCACCACTTAACCATTCTTGGTCTACATCTTCTAATGCAGCTTCAAAAATCTTCTTATGTGTAGTTGTGTTAGTGCCTTCTTCAGCAGTTAATAATTCTTCATATAGCTTTTCACCTGGACGTAAGCCAGTAAATTCAATACGAATATCTTTATCAGGCTCATATCCAGAAAGACGAATCATATTCTTTGCTAAATCAACAATTTTCACTGGTTCACCCATATCTAATAAGAACACTTCACCACCATTCCCCATCGCACCAGCTTGTAATACAAGTTGACTTGCTTCTGGAATAGTCATAAAGTAACGAGTCATTTCGGGATCTGTAACGGTTACAGGGCCGCCAGCTTCAATTTGTTTGCGGAATAATGGAATAACAGAACCTCGACTACCAAGAACATTACCAAAGCGAACGGTAATAAACTTTGTATCGTACTTATGATTCATACCAAGTACAACCTTTTCTGCCACGCGCTTCGTAGCACCCATGACACTTGTTGGATTTACCGCTTTGTCTGTGGAAATCATAACAAAACGTTCAACACCATGTGCCCCTGCTACATCTGCCACATTACGAGTACCATAAATATTATTTAGCACCGCTGCAATTGGTTGAATTTCCATAAGTGGTACATGTTTATGAGCTGCTGCATGGAATACTACATCTGGTTCATAGTCAGTAAAAATTTGGTCTAACTGATTTTTATCTCGAATATCAGCAATAATGGGAACCAAAGTCCCTTCAGGTACAATGGATCGCAACTCTTGGTGAATAAGATAAATACTATTTTCACCATGTCCTAGTAACAATAGTTTTTTAGGTTTTACCCGCAGTACTTGACGACAGATTTCAGAACCAATAGAACCACCTGCACCAGTAACAAGAACTACTTTATCCTTAAGATATGGTTCCACCTTAGATGTATCGAGATGAATTTCATCACGCTCTAATAAGTCCTCGATAGAAACAGGATGAAGATGGGATACAAGGACTTCGTCATCTAGTAACTGGTACATCCCCGGCAATGTATTAATCTTACATTTAAGAGGAGAGCAGATTTCCATAATCTCACGAATGACATCGCGCTTTACAGATGGCATGGCAATGATAATTTCTTCAACCTTATATCTTGCTACAAGCATTGGAATATCTTCACGATTCCCTAAAATTCTAAAGCCATTCATAAGACGGTTATGTTTAAACATATCATCATCAACAAACCCAATGATTCTTCGAGACCGCTTATGATAACGTTCGATTTCACGAGCTATCGTTGCACCGGCATCACCAGCACCTATAATGAGTGTATTTACTTGGCCACTTTCACCATCGTCCCCATTACTATAATGAAGTGCCACATAATGAAGTAACATACGTCCCATACCAACGGTACCGGTAGTTAAAAACCATGTAATAAAATAGATAGAACGTGGTAAAGATTTGCCAAAAGCAAACATGGAGGAATAAAAGATTGCTGTACCAATAGTTGTAGCTACAAAAACAGCTAAAACCTCTCTCATCCCTGCATAACGCCATATGCGCGTATATAGGTGCATAACCAAGAACATCAACATATATGAAACTAATAATAATGGCAATGCATCTACCATTTGATCAATATATCGAGGTTCTATATAACCGTCAAATCTAATAAATAAACTGATAAATGCAACAATAACAATCGTCGCAATATCGGCAATAAACAGTATGGCTGGTAATAAATATGAACGCAAAAGAACGCCCCCTTATATATGAGATAAACCCTATCCTTAATCTTTGCCGATTCGAGATACCATGTATGCGCCGGTCAAGATTGGAGCAATATCACGAGCAAAGTTGATGCGGCTATTTTTAGTCAAGTAAAGAACATCCCCTTCACGCATAATATAGTTTTCGGACATATCTCCAGTTTGTAACATGCGATTTAAATTTATAGGAATTGGTTTTTCAGGATTGTCTTGATGAATTAAGTAAATTTTCTTTTTAGCTGTATCCCAGTTAAAGCTACCAGCAGCACCAATCGCATCAATAACAGTACTAGACTTAGTCAATGTATACGCACCAGGCTTATTAATCTCACCGAATACGTATACCCGAACTCCTCCGAGTTTTGTAACATTTACAGTAATATCCGGATTAATAATGTACCGAGATAAACCTTGCTGTAATTGAGCGGTGAACTCATCGACAGTTAAACCATCTGCTTTTACTGGTCCTACCATAGGGAATGATACATATCCGTCAGGACGAACAGTGTACATAATATCGTTACCATTACGTGTACCAAGATCTGCTTGCTGTACAACTTGAATTGTTAGTTCATCACCTTGTCGTAGGCGATACACCTTATCAGAGCTCACTACAGATGCACTAGTTTCTAGTGGTGCGTGTCCTTCAGTTTGTAATATTTTAGAATCGTAAGACTGTTCAGCTGTTACATTAACAGGTGCAGCCATGGATGTTGTTGTGGCACATAAGAATGCGGCCATCATCATATACTGTTTTTTATTCATATTTTACCTCTTTGATTTACATTTAACTCACTCAATACAACACTTTATTTTTTTAGAATTATTAATCCTAAAAAATCGGTTAAGTCATTTTATCATTATTTTAAACTTTCTTCCATAAACACAGACCGTTCTGAGCTAACTTCATTAAACCTTTAAGAATAAATCGCGTAAACATAAGGTTTTTACTATTTTATTATGTGTATTTTTTTACGCATTTCACTCATATTTCACTCGTTTTTTTCATTAATTTTAGATATATAAATAAAAAATATATAAACTCAATTCATGGTTGATTCACAAAATCATCAAACACTCATCAATTTTATTGATTAAATAAAAAAATAAGGTGTATATACTAGTTTTCTAGTATATACACCTTATTAAAAATTTTAGATAAGTCTATCGACTTAAAGTATTAATTATTCAACACGACCGCCTAAATATGCTTCCATAACGCGAGGATCATGACGTACTTCGTCAGCAGGACCAGATAATACCATCTTACCTGTTTCCAATACATACGCATAATCAGCTATTTTTAATGCTTGTCGCACATTTTGTTCTACCAAAAGAACAGTAGTTCCTTCAGCACTAATCTCTTTGATAGTTTCAAAGATTTCGTTTACTACTAATGGTGCAAGACCCATAGATGGTTCATCCAATAATAACAATTTTGGACGTGCCATAAGGGCGCGACCAATAGCCAACATTTGCTGTTGACCACCAGATAGTGTACCACCTAATTGATAACTACGTTCATCAAGGATTGGGAAGCGTTTAAATACTTTTTTGATATCTTCTTCAATCTCATTATCGTTACGGATATAAGCGCCCATTTCAAGGTTTTCATAAACGCTCATATCTTGAAGGATTTGACGACCTTCAGGAACTAAAGAAATACCACCATGTACAATTTGATGTGTTTTATGACCAGTAATATCTTGGCCTTCAAATAATACTTTACCAGATGTTGGCTTTACAAGGCCCATTATGGTCTTCATAGTTGTAGACTTACCAGCACCATTAGCACCAATCAAGGATACAATAGAACCTTGTGGTACTTCTAAACTGATATCTTTTAAGGCTGTAATATGTCCATAACCAGCCACGATGTTTTCTAGCTTTAACATATTACGCCTCCTCTTTCCCTAAGTATGCTTCAATTACAGCCTCATTATTTTGAATTTCTTGAGGTGTACCTTCAGCAATCTTTTTACCAAAGTTGAACACTACCAAACGATCACAAATATTCATCATTAATTCCATGGCATGTTCAATAACTACAACAGTAATACCAAGGTCGCGAATTTTACCAATCAATAGGCGTAACGCTTCTGTTTCACTATCATTCATACCTGCTGCTGGTTCATCGAGCAAAATTAATTGAGGATGTGTAGCCAAGGCACGAGCAATTTCAAGGCGACGTTGTTTACCATAAGGCAAAGATGTAGCAACCTCTTCAGCATCGTCTTCAAGACCTACGAGTTTCAAAAATTCATACGCAATGCCACGACAACGTTCTTCTTCAATACGTTGGCGTTTTGTTCTTAAGAAACTAGCAACAAAGCCAGAACCAGTTCGGCAATGCATACCTGTTAAAACAGTTTCTAAAGCTGTCATATTACCAAAGAGACGAATATTTTGGAATGTACGAGCTATACCCATTTCAACTGTTCTATGTGGCTTAATACCTACAACAGACATGCCATCAAATACGATTTCACCAGAACTTACAGGGAATACACCAGTAATCAAGTTAAAGAGTGTAGTCTTACCAGCACCGTTTGGACCAATAACACCAAACACTTCACCTTGTTTTACACCAAAGGATATACCTGTGAGAGCTGCAACGCCACCAAAGCTTTTACTTACGTCATTTAATTCTAATAGCATTCAGTTCCCTCCTATCCTTGTTTTTCTTCTTGTTTACGTTTATACGCTTCAAAACGTTCTGTTAATACTTGTGATTCAGGAATATATGGGGCTTTCTTAAAGCCTAATTTACGACTAATTTTGTCTACCATAGATTCTGTTAAAATACCATCTGGGCGAACTGCCATCAAGATAACTAGTAATGCACCGTAGATGATGTCCCGATAGTCGGATAAGAAGCGTAATACTTCTGGCAATAATGTAAGAATGAAGGAGCCTAATACGGAACCCCATACTACATTAGAACCACCAAATACTGGGAATAATAAGATTTGTACTACCTTATGGTAGCTAAAATCTGTAGGATTAATAAAGTTTGTAATATGAGCATACAAACCACCGCCAATACCGGCGATGAAAGCACCAATGATAAAGGCCATCATCTTGTAGTATACAACGTTAATCCCCATTAATTCTGCTGCATGATCATCAGCCTTAATCGCTGCAAAGGCACGGCCCACACGACTATTATTAATGCGTACACAGAAGGCAATAATCACTACTAAGATTGCCAATAGAATAATAATAGCCATTAAGTTGCCCCATGCAACAGCATCAATGCCCATTAAACCATCGATATCAAGTTCATAGGCTAAATTTGTTAATTCTTGAGGAATAGATGGAATACCAGAAAGGCCTAACGCACCATTAGTAATGTCCAAATTCAAGAAAATAACACGCACAACTTCGCCAAAACCAAGAGTAGCAATGGCAAGATATAAACCGCGAAGACGTGTTGTTGGTAAGCCGATAATAACGGCTACAAGGCTAGCAACTAGGCCACCAATAATGATGCCTACAACGATAGGCAAATCAGCTTTCAAAGAAAGGATAGCGCCTACATATGCACCAACGCTCATAAAGCCAGCAGCCCCTAAAGAAAGCTGACCACTTGCAAGAGTAAAGTAAATAGAGATACCCATGATGGCATTGATGATGAAGAACATTACGATCTGTAGATAATACGGGTTTAATAAATCCATTACGGTCTACCCCCTTTATCTTTAGAACCAAACAAGCCTTGTGGGCGCCAGAATAATAATAGGATGATGAGACCAAAGGCCACAGCATCACGGAAAGTAGATGCGCCATATGCAACAGAGAAGATTTCTGCTACGCCTAAAATGAAGCCGCCAACCATGGCGCCTGTAATATTACCAAGACCACCTAAGATAAGTACGGCAAGGCCTTTAAATCCAATAATAACACCCATAGTAGGCTCAATAGCATTAAAGGACAAGCCTACCAATACACCTGCAGCTGCACCCAAGGCAGATGCAATCATAACAGTAACAGATATAATCATTGTTGGATTAATGCCCAAGAGAGCCGCTGTTTCTGTACTCATAGATACGGCACGAATAGCCTTACCAATTTTAGTTTTCTTAATAACTATATTTAGAATTAGCATTAGAACTACAGAAACACCTAAACCAATAATTTGTACCATGGAAATTTTGAAAGCTCCAAAGTCGATTAGACCACCAATATAGTCTGGTGGGAAAGATCTTGTTTGAGGGCCCCAAAGCAATAATGCCAAACTTTCAAGAAAAATAGAAACACCAATGGTACTAATAAGTGGTGCCAAGTGAGACACCTTTTTCTTACGTAGTGGACGAAGCGCCACAAATTCTAAAAGATAACCGAGGATAGCACCGACAGCCATAGCTACGATAAGGGCTACAAAAATGTTAACGTTAAAAACAGTTACCATAAAAAGACCAACGAAGGCACCTATCATAAAGATGCCTCCGTGTGCCATGTTGATGATATTTAAAACGCCAAACACAAGTGTTAAGCCAATAGCGAGTACAGCATATAAGCTACCGAGGGTTAACCCGTTAACTAATTGTTGTAAAAACACTATACTACCTCAACTTTTTATTTTTTTAATGCGTCAAATTGACCGTTTTTAATTTGTAAAACTTGAACTTCCATGGAAGGGTCACGTTTTTCGTTGAACTTGAATTGACCAGTTACACCAACGAAGTCAGCAATATTTTTCAAAGCATCGCGGAATTTTTCACGATCTGTAGTAGAACCTGCTTTTTTCAAAGCTGCTTCATAGAGGTATACAGCATCATAAGCTTGAGCTGCGAATTGGTCTGGTTCTTTACCATATTTATCTTTGTAAGCTTTACGGAAGTCTTTTACCTTTTGATCGTCTTTGTTAGGGAACCAAGGTGTACCTACGATAACACCATCAGCTGCAGCGCCTGCAATTTTAATGAATTCAGGGCTGTTGAAACCATTAGAACCAATTACAGGTTGATTCATACCCATTTCACGCATTTTTTTCATGATTAATGCGCCTTCTTGGTAAAGAGAAGCAACTACGATAACATCAGGTTTTGCTTGTTGAATCTTAGTTAATTGTGCAGAGAAGTCAGTATCTTTATCTGCAAATGTTTCAGTATCAACAATTTGTACACCTTCAGATTCCAATGCTTTACGAGCTGTATTATTTACAGATACCATTTGGTCATTGTTGTTGGAGTACATAATAGCTGCAGTTTTGAAGCCTAAAGTTTTATGTGCTTCTTTAATTGCAGTATCTACTGCCAAGGATTCTGGTACAGCGTTACGGAAAATGTAATCGCCGATATCTGTAATACCTTCAGCAGTTGTAGATGTGCCAAGAGCTACGATTTTGCTTTTATTTGCTACAGGACCTGCTGCCATCATTTCACCAGATAACATTGGGCCAATAACAGCTACAACTTTATCTTTAGAAATTACTTTATTCATTGCATTGATAGCTTCGTTTTTATCACCTTTAGTATCTTCTACTAACAAGTTGATTTTTACAGCATTTGCATCAGCGTTGATTTCGCTTACTGCCAATTCTGCACCAGCTTTAATGGATTCACCATATGCTGCTGCACCACCAGTTGTTGTTGTTAACAATGCAATTTTAGCTTCATTACTATTTGCATTACCTGCATCTTTATTACTGCCACAACCAGCAGCAACTGCCATTACACCAGCAAGACCAAAAATGGCTGCTTTTTTTAACATGGATTTATTCATGCTACACCCTTCCTTTGAAACATAAAGCTTTAAATCTATATCTATATTATTAGAGTTTTTAATTTTTTGTCAATTAAAATAACTCTATAATAATATATACTATTATAAGTTATTCAGATAATCGTTCCCATTTCTCATACAATGCATCTAACTCACTTTGTGTAGATTCAATTTGTATGGAAATTTTGGACATTTCATCTAAATCTTGCTGTACTACAGGATTAGCCAATTGCACTTCATACATCTTCATGGTTGCTTCTAAACGAGCAATTTCAGATTCTACCTCAGCTAATTGTTTTTCCACCATATATGCATTCGGTTTCTTCTGAGGTTCCTCTGTCGGTTCTGATGTTGAAAGTACTGGTTCATCAAGTGAAACAACTTTATTTTCAACTTTATCACTCTCTGAGTTCTGTTCATTAGCTAATGCTAATAAATCTTCTTGTTCTTTCAGCTTTTCTTTATAGTACGAGTAATTACCAAGATATTCAGTAATTTTTCCATCATCTAAAACAATGGTTTTTGTAGAAACTTGATCTAAGAAATATCTGTCATGGGAAATAATAAAACATGTACCTTCAAATTGTTGCAAGGCTTGTTCCACAATTTCGCGCGTTGGAATATCTAAATGGTTCGTCGGTTCGTCTAAGATAAGAAAATTATCACCTTGAAGGAATAATTTTAATAATGCTAAACGAGCTCTCTCACCACCAGATAAGTCACCTACAAGCTTAAATACATCATCCCCTTTAAATAGGAATGAACCTAATACATTACGGGCCTTCTCTTCAGTGTAGTTAAAGTGATTCATAACCTCTTCTACTACCTGCCAAGAATCATGTAGTTCTTCATGCTCTTGCGAGAAATATCCCACTTGTACGCGATTACCGATATCTACGTGACCATTCTCAGGAAATAATTCACCTACAATAGTCTTTACGAGTGTCGATTTACCTGCCCCATTAGGTCCAATAAGAGCTACTGATTCACCTCGTCGAACTACGAGTGATATATCATCAATGATAGGACTTTCACCATACCCTACTGATAAATGATCTAGGACAAGAACCTTATCCGCACTCATCGCTGCAGGAGGGAAAGAAAATTGTAAATGATGTGAGGTTACCGGTGCATCAAGTCGTTCTAAACGGTTAAGTTGAGACTGCCGGCCACGAGCCATTTTAGATTTTATACCTGCACGATATTTATCTATATAGGCCTCTGTCTTCTTGATGTACTCCTGTTGTTTCTCATAGGCCACCATATCTGCTTTCAAACGTTCATCCCGTTGTTGAATATAGCGGCTGTAATTACCACGATAGATTGTCGCCTTATGGTTATCTAGTTCTACAACACCAGTGACAATACGATCTAAAAAATAGCGGTCATGGCTGACGATGAGAATACCGCCAGGATAGGCAGATAAATAACCCTCTAGCCACTCTAACATGTCCATATCTAAATGGTTAGTTGGCTCGTCTAAGAACAAAAAGTCTGGACGGCGTACCAAGGCTTTAGCTAAATTAATGCGAGTCTTTTGACCACCAGAAAAAGCACTAGCTGGCTTATCTAAATCCTCATCGGTAAAACCAAGTCCATAAATGATACGTTTAGTCTTTTGCTCATAATCATAGCCACCTAGCCATTCTAAACGATTTTGCAAATAATCCAATCGCTGCAGATCCGATTCACTAGCTTCTTCAGACTCCAAACGCGTGGTAAGTTCTTTTAGTTGCTCCTCTAATACATGGACATCGGCCCAAGCTTTTTCAATTTCTGTAGCTAAACTATCATCTCCTAGATTTACATCTTGTTGTAAGTAACCAATACTGGCTACAGGAGACTTAACTACATTGCCTTCATCTAATTCTTCATAGCCTAATATGCATTTTAACAAGGTGGATTTCCCAGCCCCATTAGGTCCTACCAAGGCTAGTCGCTCACCTTCTTTTATCTCAAAAGACACATTGGAAAATACTTGGCGCACCCCAAATGATTTTCCAAGGCCTATCATTCGAATGCGTTCCATTCATAACCTCCTAATCATTACCCTTTATTATACCACAATTGCCCGAACTAATATTAGCATCTCTATAGAATCTTTTGTTTTTCTACTATGTCGGAATAATTTACCTAGTAAAGGAATATCTCCTAAAATAGGTACTTTTTGAATTTGATGTTGATCGCGATTATCCATAAGTCCACCTATAACGAGTACCTCTCCAGGTTGTAACCGCACCCGTGTATGTGCTTGCCGCGTACTAATTTTATAAGCTTTCATTTCGGATACCATGATAGGTGTACTTACTTCAGCGTGAATTTTTGCATCTACACCGCCATCCCCAGTAATAATAGGCGTGTAGTTTAACTTAATCCCCACCTCTTCATAACGTGTAGAACGCTTACGTTCGCCATTCACTTCGGACTCTTCTATAACAGGGATACGTTCACCGATCAAGATATGTGCTGTTTCACCATTTAAGGCCATAATAGATGGCTTAGCAATTAGCGCGGCTTTACCGGAACTTTCCATAAGACTCAACTCGGGTTTCACAAAAAATTTATAGGCTTCACCACCGGGTGTTTTACCAAAGGTAACGGCCCCGTAAGAATTAGTTTTATCTTCACCATGTCCTGTCAAGCTAAGCCACGACCACCGAATGCCTTGCTCCTTTGCATAAGATTGTTCCATAGCAATGACTGTCGCTTCTAATTGTACTTGCTTAGGCTCCTTATCTATAGCTTTAACCAGTGTTTCTACACGCCGTTTCTCTCCACTGGTCAAATGCATAATCACTTCATTTTGTTCTGAAAGTACCGCCATTTTATCATGTTTCACAACAGTGCCCATTATATTTTTTAAAGACTCTGCTGGCAAATGCTCCGGTGTTATAACATATAATTCTCTATTTTCAAGTGCTTTGTCATCTGGCTCAATAAGAATCGTATTATATTGTTTTGAAACGGAAAAATGATATAGCCTTCCTAATTCTTTTATAAGATCCTCTGGTGTTTCACCTTGCACAGTAGCCGTAATGTTACCTGTTAAAGATTCTACACCCATAACAGATATACGATAACTCCGACAAATCCCTAATACTGTTTCTTTTAGAGAAGCATTACGAACGGATATCGTAATTGATCCTTTTGATTTTCTCAGCTCGCCCTTTTCATTAATTACGTTATCCTTTTCTATGTCATTATTATTATTTGATTTACCATTACTAATTTCTCTATCTAGTGAGTCCCTATCGCTTTCTAGATTAGTAGTTACTGCTGGCCCTGTATTACTCGCTAATACTATAGAAGATTCCCCTAATGATGCATATAGAAACATAACCACTATTATAATTATTTTTATTAGTATGCTAGCTTTGAATAGTTTTTTTCTTACTATGGTCACTCTACTACGTAAGCAATCCTTACCTAATTGATTTTTAACCACCGTGATGAACCTCCTTCAACGATTTCTACACCACTTGCACTTATATTAGAGACAGTAACGCTATGCCAAACCATCCCAACAGTAACCATTTGCTCCTCTGTACCTTTTCGTAAAATAGCAATAATCTCATTGCCCTCAACAATACCAACAAGTTCAACAGGCTGTTCCATACTCGAAGAATTTAACCTACTATGAGACTTTGAATTAATTTGATTATTAGTAAAATCATCACTGCTATCACTAATGGTTTTATCCCCTGTGTGTTTATTCTTATTCTGTGTTCTCCTGGTTTTATACCTATTAGTCCGTCCTTTATATGTATCCCTGCCTGAGTACTTACTATTATTAAACCCTTGCATATCATTAATGCTATCAGCCACTTCATCTACATCCTTAGTATCTTCATGTCTACCATGTACATCATTATCTGGTAAATCTTTAAAAACCTCTCTCCAAGGATGCCCGCGTTCCACGCTGCTCACATCATATAACAAACGGCCTTCACTTTTAGTTTTTAGATTGTCATCTTTTCTCGTTTCTTTAGCATCACTGTTATGATGTTTCTGTCTATTATGTGATATTCCTTCTGATGATTCTTTTGAACTTAATCGGGTCTGATTATTTTCCCCACCATTAACATGCTCAGGTTGTATATGAACACGTTCTTCTTCGTGAGGATATAAAACACCAACGATTAATATGCCAACTATAATTACAAGAAAAACAGAAATAATAATTTTATAGTGACGAATAATAAAATACTGTTTATCAATCCATAATTTAATGCGTTGTATATAATCTTGTAAGTTCATATTCCACCTCCTGCTGACATATTCTAGGAGGTCCTTTTAAATTCCTACAAAAAAATGACTCTACCAGTCACCTAGGTGACTAATAGAGTCATTCATTATATTGACAAATCAAAAGGATTTGTTCTTGTTTTATTTGCTTTTAAAACCATCAGGATGAGATGTATGCCATTTCCAAGCATCTTTGATAACATCGGCTACATTACTGAATTTAGGATCCCAACCAAGTAATTCTTTAATTTTTTCAGAGGAAGCAATCAATGTACCTGGATCGCCAGCACGACGATCACCATATTGAACAGGAATATCGATACCAGTTACCTCTTTAGCAGTTTCAATAATTTCCTTAACGGAGAAGCCATTGCCACTACCAAGATTAAACACTTGAGATTCACCACCGTTACGCAAATAATCCATTGCTAACACATGAGCTGTAGCCAAATCATTAACATGAATATAATCGCGTACACATGTACCATCAGCTGTATTATAATCAGTACCAAAAACAGTTATGTGCTCTCTTTTACCACGAGCTGCATCCATATTGTAAAACTGTCCCCTTTAGAAATAGATTCTACATGTCCACGCGAAAGATTATCTACAATGATAGGTGTATAGCCTGCTTATTGAAAGGCACGTACTGTGTGACTCCCAATATAACCAGCCCCACCTGTTACTAAAATATTCATAGTTCCCCCTTATGAATTCTCTCCATCCTTTACATGAGCCAATTTTGGACCGATGAGACGTTTATAAACTTCAACACCTGGTTGATCGAAAGCGTCTACACCAGCAAAAATAGATTCAAAGTAAACAGCCCAACAATGCATAAACATGATTTCCCCTAAATGGAATGCATTTAATGTTGGTACAGTTATCGTCATATTAAAGCGATTGTCACTAGATAAAGCCTCTCTATTAGCATCTAATGCAATATTGAGAATATCACAAATGCCTACATTACCAAGTGCTTGCAATCGTTCATATTGACTATGTGTATTAGGCACTACAAGATTATGTTGCCACTCTTTAACCTTAATAAATTGAACGACCTTATTAAGGCGACCTTCTTGATGCTCTTGTACTTGAGCATGCATATCCATAGTTCCTACTGCCGCAACTGGTGTACGACCATAAGGTAAGCATGTATTACTCATCTTACCTAACGATTCGGACAATAGCTGTACATACCAATCAGATAAGGAATGAAGGGCTTCCCCATAAGGCATAAACACCTCAATAATACGACCATAACGTTCGGACGCAATATATTTTAGCAATGCACTTAATAAAGCAGGATTTTTGAAAATATCCTCTTCTTGGCAAGCAGCATCCATTGAAGCTGCACCAGCTAAGAACCCCTCAATATCAAAGCCCACAAGAGCCGCCGTTACAAAGCCAACCTCTGTAAACACAGAGAAACGACCGCCAACACCATAGGGAATACTATAGGTTTTCCAATGATTTTCTAGTGCCATAGAACGTAGAACTGTAGGATGTTCATCATCAGACGTATCGGTAACAGCTACTACTTCATAATTTATATTCCGATCTTGCAATGCTATTTCCAAAATCATGAAATTAGCCATTGGTTCGATAGTAGAGCCAGACTTAGAGGTGATAACGAGCATCACCTTATAGTCGGGTCCTTTTTTCTGAGCTTGATACTCTAAGGTACGAATAAGGCCTGATAAATAATCACCATCTACGTTAAATCCAGCAAAATACATCCGTGGATATCCGTTGCGTTCTTCCGTACTAAGATTATTCCAAAATGCACCACATTGAACATCAAAAATAACCTTACTACCCAAATAAGAACCACCAATACCTACAGATACAACTGTATCAATATTATGGCGAGCATAGTCCCTCAATTCATAAAGACGTTTTAGCATTGCAGGTGTATTAATACCATCTTCAGAAATATAAGGAAGTTGGTAAAACAATACCGGTTCAGGCAAGCCGTCCTTGGAAACATGGCCTTCTTCAAAGCCTGTAGAGCGTAAAATATTGGTATGGCGCCAAACATTTTGTATAGCACGCTCAAAGTTTTTTACGTCTCGTTCTTGTATGCAACTTTCATTATATATGTTAGCGTAATCTAACTCGAACCCCGATTGTAATCGCAACATCAAATATCTCCTTCACTGACATTTTATGTACAATATTCTACTCATTATACCATAAAACAATGAATAAAATATTAGTTTATGCAATCAATTCACCCACAAACCATAACCAAACCCCACTGCATAAACAGACCATAACAATGCAATAGGGATAGCTAGTTTAAACTTAAGCTTTAAAGTCTTATGACGCCAAATAACCATGCCCAATAGCGCACCAAGGCCGCCAAAGGCAAATGCTAAAAATAATAATGTGAACTCTGAAATCCGATTATACCCCTTAATAGCACATAGCTTATCATATCCATACATGCTAAATACAATTAGATTCCATAGCCCTACAGTAACCCAGAATTGTGTATCACTCATGTCCCCAAACCTTATATACCTTACTTATGATGAGCTTTAAAATATTCTAATGTTTTTTGTAAGCCTTCATCTAATGTTGTTGAAGCTACAAATCCAAAATCACGTTCTGCCTTTGCATTACTTAAACGTGAATGTTTGATATCCCCTATGCGTTCGTCTTCATAATGAACCATAAAATCAGCACCACTAATAGATCTGAATCGTGTAATCAACTCATTAACAGATGTTCCCGTATTGGTAGACACGTTATAAATACCTGTACAGCTAGTATTGCCCATAGCCTTAATATTAGCTTCTACCACATCTTCTACATAAATGAAGTCTCTTGTTTGTTCCCCATCACCATATACGGTTAAAGGCTTGCCTTCAACGATTAAACGATTGAAAATACTAATAACGCCACCTTCACCACCATCACCTTGACGTGGACCATATACATTGGCATATCTAAAGCATACTGTATTTAACCCGAAAGCTTCACGATAGATACGTAAATACCCTTCTGCAGTAAGCTTAGTCAAACCATAGAAGGATGATGGCATACCACTTAGTTCTTCGGTCAATGGTAATACTGCTAAGTCCCCATACACAGCAGCCGAAGAAGGCATTAAGAATTGTTCAACCTTTACCTTACGACAAGCATCAAGTACATTAATAAGCCCTAACAAATTAACATCACAGTCATAACTTGGATTCTCCATAGAGGATTGAACCATAGTTTGAGCCGCCTCATGAAATACAATAGAGGGCTTAAACTCTTCAAAGACAGATAATAATTTTGGATCTCGTACATCCATCTCAATAAATTGAGCAGAATCATGTACAAAAGAACGCATACCTGTAGATAGATTATCTATAACGAGCACATTGTGCCCCAATTCAATTAATCGATCAACGAGATGGGAACCAATAAAACCGGCCCCTCCTGTAACACATATATTCATAACACCCTCCTTTCTGAGAAAGTTAAATTCCCGCGCCTTGTTTGGCTAGTACATCAGCCATTTCATTATATGTATCGCCCGTATGAGCAGCCACCTTGTGAAAGTGTACGCGCACACGGTCTTTAATTGAGTCATAAAACGCAGCATAATGTTGAGTCAGTGCATTATTGCGTTTCCATCGTTTGGTAGCCCACATTTCTATTCCCATATAATCATAATATAGGGAACATTCTGGAATACCATTATCAACGGCATATTTCATAACATACATAGCTGCTAGTAGCTCACCAGCTACATTCCAAAATGATGTATATCTTTCATCATTAGAAGGAAATGAAAAAGTCTCCTTAGATCCATTCAAGAAGATAACGCCACCAGCGCCAACTGTATTGGTGCCTTTATTATAACTACCATCAATATAAGCAATAACATGGTTGGCCTTAGTAAAATCTGGTTTTACCACATTTGGAGATACCTTATTTTGACCTTTAGAACTAAAGCCTATAGGTCTAGAATTCATAGATTTAGACTTAACTGCTTGTGGCGATTTAGGTTCGCTCCGTTTAGCACTCATAAAATCACTTAAGGATAATCCTGAATCATCTACAAAAACACGTGCTTCTGCTTCTGTAGGGAAAGATTTGTAGATAGCACCACCAAAACCCTTTACCTGTTTCTCACAATCTGCCCAGGTAGTATAAACTCCCGGTACACGTCCTTGACGAACTGCATAAAACTTCTTTGCCATAGGTACCTCTTAATGATCCATTGTAAGTGCTACAAATTCAGCATTTACAACAGAGGCCAAATCCTTTGGATTTACCTTCATCTGCATGCCTCGTAGACCAGCGCTTACATATACAAATTCTTGAGGCTCCATTGTGGCATCAAAATAGGTAGGAAATGATTTTTTCATTCCCACTGGAGAACATCCGCCCCGTAAATATCCTGTAATGCCTAGTAAGTCCTTAACATGAACCAGTTCTACAGACTTATTATGACTGACACGAGCCGCTTGTTTCATATCTAGCTCTTCAGCCACTGGAATACAGAATACTACAAACCCTGTTTTATCGCCCTTACCAACAAGTGTTTTAAAGACTTGTTTTTCATCGAGTCCTAAGACTTCTACTACATGAAGGCCAGCAGCACGTTCTTCAGACCACTCATATTCACTAATACTATAAGGTATCTTATGAGTATCTAAAATACGTAATGCATTTGTTTTCTTATGTTTCTCTTTACCCACTATAACCTCCATATACTAGCATAACAAATAAATTTAATCATACCATAATATATTTCTATCGATAAATATATTTTTCATTACTATTTATTTACGATTTTATTAATATTTTTTAGTTCAATACGCAAGGTTCCATCATCATTAGTTTTGATTTCAATGAACTCGCGATTTTTCATATACTCTACAGGAAAAGAAATTTCAATGCCCGTATCCGTTTTAATCTTATGATGTTCGCCAACCTTCGTAGCAAACTCTCGATTAACAGGTAGAGGCCTCATCATATCTGCATCAGCTAATTCTTTCTTAGCCGCCTCTTGTTGAACAGGGTTTGATTTAAATACCTCTTCCACAATGCGAACAGGATCTACTGTATCAGATACTTCTGCATTTTTCGCAATCATAGACTTTGCAGTCGTCAATTCAACGACACCATCCGACTCATGGGCTTGAGCCACCTTATCTACGATAGCTTTCACCTTTTTCACCGTATCTCTAGAAGATTGGTTAGTGCCTAATTGCAATACCTTATCTGCTAAGATATAGGATACTTCACCATCAAATTCACCTTTCGGTTCAAAAATTCGAACGCTAAAATCATTTAAATTAATGGATGCAAAGGCGCGTAACTTCTGCGACGGCATAGGCAACACGGCCTTATGAGAAACAAGTTCTGTGGCTAAGCTGCCATTATCTTCACTAAATAATTGATGTGTAAAAGCATCATGAGCTTGGCACAAAAGAATGCAGATATAAGAGGCATCCGTAACAGCTTCACAAATAATCGTATCGATAACAACGGAGTCCGTCGCTTGTTTCATATAGGTAAACAAGCTTTCACCTAAGTTCTTAGATAACTCTATAAACTTGAGGTCTCCATTTTTATAATCGACTAATTGTTTACCAAATGGACTTGCATCATGCAAGGTACCTGTTCTAGCACCGGGGTCTTTGAACGCCTTAACTACATGATTGGCAATATAATCATGAATGGCTTGATCCCCAACCTTTAATTCATGTTCAGAGTATACGGCTAAAGAGGATGTAAAATCGAAAATCTCTAGCGCCGCCTTATTAATCTGCATGATGCCTCCTTATAATAGTAAAAACAATTACCCTTTATTATACCACTCTTTTAGCTTTCGTTTATCAACTTTTGAGCATTCAGTAAGAGGTAACATAGGAATAGAGTAGATAGATTTTGGCCATTCTATGGAAGGCCTATGATGCCGTATTGTTTCCATAACATCAGCTACTAGAATATTATCCTCCAACACCATATACGCTACAAAATCTTCCCCTTTTACATTATCTATGATATCGATAATAGCTACTTCTGAGACACCATCTATAGATTGCAAATAAGTTTCCATGGAGGGAATAGATATTTTATACCCCCCCTTGTTTACCACATCGCCTTGTCGCCCAGTAAACATAAGGTACCCCTCTGCATCTATATAACCACAATCATTAACCGTATATGTATCGGATATACCTTCAATATGATATTTTGTAGTCACATAAATAATGCCTTTATCCTCTTCAATTTGAACAGACGGAAATGGTCTTCCTACCGTACCTTCACGTTCAAGCCACTCTCGGCCTGTGCAATATGTAATATAGTTAAGCTCTGTGGCTCCATAATACAATATAAATCCCATATTAGGGCATATCGACTGTAACTGTTCCATCAGATGACGATCAAGCACTTGTGAGCCAGCAATAATATAGTTAATCGCAGATAATTTATATTTACAATGCCTTACGAGCAATCTAAGTTTTGTAGGAAGAGCATAGATATGATCTACTTCATATCTTTTAAGCAGCTCAATCCATCGAGTAGGACGCAAGGAACTGGTAGTAACAATGGTTCCTCCTGCCCATAAGACAGCAACAACCATATTACTAACACCAGTAAAACTAAAGCTGCCTTGCAAAAAGATTTTTGTATCTTCATTTATATAAAAGATATTATTTTGAATATCAAAAAACTCTCGCCATGATTCCTCTTTTCTCCACAACGGTTTAGGACGCCCCGTAGTACCTGATGTAAGTACACCAAAATCAGTTAATGGTAACACGCCTTCATCAGCTATAATATGAGCTAACTCGTCTATATACTCAGTATCCATTTCATTATGGCATACCATGGGAATATAGCCGGCATACAATGCACCTAACCATTGTACAAGTTGTTCTAAAAAGGATTGACTCTGAATTAAAAGAACTTTATTTTTTAATGTTTCTTTAACTTGAGTAAGATGTACGATACGACTAGTATCATCAAGATCTATTGAAAGAATAGCATCATATAGTTCACCATATGTATACTGCGTATCATCTACAATAAGAGCAACCTTATGAGGCTTTAACTCTTTATATTGTTGTAACCGTTCAATAATTGTCATTTTACATTCGTTCCATAATCAAAGCAGTTCCTGTACCACCTGCGCCGGCAATAGCACACAAACCATAGCGACCATTACAAGATTCTAAAGCAGCCATACAATGAAGAACTAATATAGCACCAGAACAGCCATAAGGATGTCCATACGCTAAAGCACCACCTAGTTTATTATATTTCCCCATGTGGTTAGGATACGCCTTATTAAAAAGCACATCGATGATAGCAAAGGCTTCGTTCCATTCCACTACATCAATATCATCCATCGTTAGACCAGTGCGTTTTAAAATCGCTTCTGTGCTTTCTAAAGCTCCTTCTGGGCTAAACCGAGGATTTCCCGCCCAAGGCATAATACTATGAATTCTAAAGGGCCCTTTTTCATTAGATACGTATACAAAAGCCGCGCCATCATGAGTTAAACAAGCATTACCTGCATTTGTAATAGAGTTCTTACCTAATAAGGGCTTCATCCTGGACAAGAGTTTTTCGTTCATTTTAGGTCTAATGCATTCATCAACACAGGCTTTGCCATCGATGGTAATAGGCATAATGTAAGATTTCAAATGCGGATTATTTAAAGCTTCAGAAGCGCGTTTGTGACTACCAATAATATAGGGATATAAATCTTCCTTGAGTACATTATGTTTTTGAATCGTCCTCTCTGCCCCTTCTAACATAGCTAGAGGAGAACAATCGTTAGGGCTAAACTGAGCAACCTTATATAGGCCTTCACGATTATCACCAGCTGCATACATCCTATCGGGCTGTAATGAAGAACTTTCAATACCACCAGCAATAGCCGAATCCATAACACCTGATGCAATATGTGTATAGGCCATCTCAATACTCATCAAGGCTGATGCACATTGCATATCTACGGTAATCGCAGGAACAGAATTCGGCAAATTAGTCATGAGCCCCATAAGGCGACCAATATTCCCACCTGTACCAACTGCATTACCACAAAAGATCCCATCCACTTGTGAAATATCATAACGATTGATTAATTCATTAATGAGTTGAGCTCCTAACATTTCAGGTCTCATATTTCTATATTGTCCATTTAATACGCCTATAGGGATTCTAAGCCCACCATGAATATATACTGACATATTAGCTCCTATAAGAAAATGCAGAAAAGAGGCATCCCAAGGAATGCCTCTTTTCATTATTACATTCTAAATTTTAATTTTAGTTGCTAACCAAGAAGCAACGAGACATTTTACAATATCCCCAGGAATGAATGGGAACATTACTACAGGCAATGCCGCCCAAAGTTCAGTTTTTGTTACAATCATAAAGCCTGCAACGCCAAATAGATATACTACAGGAATAGTAATTACAAGAGAACGCCATGCATAAGAGAAAAAGCTCTTTTTAGAACCTTTGAATACGCTTAATAATGTATAAGCTATTGGCCAAGAGAAGATAAAGCCCCCTGTTGGTCCTAATAATTTGCCAAGACCTGCTGTGCCACCAACGAATACTGGTAAACCTACAGCACCAAGTAAAACGTAAATGATAAATACAATAAATGCATCCTTTGGTTGCAATAATAGACCTGTTAATGTAGCCACCAAAGTCAATGCAGTTACCATGGCCGGACTAAATGGCAATGGGAAAGAAATATATGCTGAAATACATAATAAGGCTGTTAATAAAGCCATTTTTGTTAAACGTCTTGCTTCCATAATTACCTCTAACTAATACATCTTTGTTTTAAATATGTTAAATCTTCATTTTCACCAAAAAAAGTAGCCGAAAAAGCTAATGTATCACCTATATACCCTTCTACTTGAGCATCTTCAGAATTTTCCACCAAAGTTACCTGATCATCTGCAATAACGGGTGCATGAAAATAAATAGCCATCTGCTGCGCAGATTTACTAATATTCCAATAATTCCATAAATTTTCTAGAATCATACAACCCGGTACCACATAGGGTGCTTCTCGATGAATCTCATTAGTATCATTAATATCGTTTACAAATCGTATTATATCGTCCTTAGAAAAAGATATAGTACGGTCGTTTTTCTCTTGATGAATTGTAGAACGGATACGAAAATGTTTCAGTACCGGTCGTAAATCAACAATTAAAAAACCTGATTTATCTAGAATACCAATTGTAGTAGTTTTAGCAACTTGATATAAAATACCACTGATAGATTGATTACTACCAGAAGCATCATAATGCATATGCTTAATAACACTATGTCCTGGTAATCCAAAATCATTATTACACAATGTTGTAAAGAGCGATTTCATATAATCACAGTCCTTTATTTATTCAATAAATTGATTATAATCAACATTATTTTATTAGTCAACAAAATAACCTTTGTTTTGTTGACAATAATGCAAAAATATCGCTACCATACAAAAGAACCTATGGTAATATCCACAGGTTCTTTGTATATACATATATAGATTCACTATTTAAGATCTAGGTCTTTTAAATATGCTTTGAAGTTCTCACCTAACTCTTCATTACGAAAGGCATACTCAACAGTAGCTTTCAAGTAACCTAATTTATCGCCTATATCATAACGAATACCTTCATACGCTAAAGCATATGTATCGGTTTTGGATGCGGCTAGAGCATCAGTCAATTGAACTTCATTACCTACGCCTGGTTTTGTATTTTCCAAAATATTGAAAATATCTGGTGTTAAAATGTAACGACCTAATACTGCAAGTCTAGATGGTGCATCTTCTTTTTTTGGTTTTTCCACCAAATTATGAACGCGATATAAATTATCAGCTAATGCTTCACCAGATACAATGCCGTAAGAGCTAACTTTATCTTCAGGTACAAATTGAGCCCCTAAGATAATGCCAGGATGTTCGTCATAACACTCAATTAACTGTTTAAGGCATGGATTTTCAGGATTATATACAATATCATCACCAAGCAATACAGCAAATGGTTCATCACCAATAAAGGCTTTTGCACATAGTACAGCATCGCCAAGACCACGAGGAGCTTTTTGACGAATAAAGTGAACTTTAATATCTGCTAAGTCTTTAATCATAGCCAATTGTTTATTTTTACCTTGGCTTTGTAAAAGTAGTTCTAATTCCACACTGCTATCAAAATGATCTTCAATAGCGCGTTTATTACGACCTGTAATGATTAGGATTTCTTCAATGCCAGAATCTAATGCTTCTTTCACAATATATTGGATAGCTGGTGTATCTACAATGGGAAGCATTTCCTTTGGTTGTGCTTTAGTAGCTGGTAAAAAGCGTGTACCAAAGCCAGCTGCTGGAATAACGGCTTTTCTAATACGTTGCATAATTATCTCCTAATTAAAAGTCTTTGCCAACAAACTTTATCTTCCATTGATCATTGTTGCTTCTATGGGCATCTTTATATGTCAAATACATATCAAAGGAATGCAAATCACGATGCCACGTATAGTATACAGAATCAATATCACCACTCATCATATTTGTTTTTACACTTACAGAGAAGTCATCTAGACGAGTTAATTTATAGCTACCACCATAGATAAGTTCTTTCGGAAGTTCCGTAGTATCAAAACGATATGGAGAGTTGTTATATGAAATATTGCGTTGATTATAGCTAACCCATACATTAGCTCGATTACCAACCTTAGACCGGAAACGAGCCCCCCAATAAGGCATACTACGAATAGTATCATTATAACCATAATAATCGCGTTGATACCCACCTAAGAATCGTAGATTAGCATTTTTACCAAGCTTAATTGGATCGTGAGATACTTCTGTATAGTATTCTTTATGAGAACCTTTTACAGAACCTTCTTTCCAATAACCAGCATTAACACCACCGCGTACAGTTACTGGTGATTTTCCTACATGATACGTATGAGTATCGAGTCGAACCTCACCAATTTTTTCAACCCATACTGTTTCATCATTATATTCATTAGATTCTTTACTATACCCTATAGATGCTGTAGCCCAAGGTAAATAATGACGATATCCAATTTGTGGTTTAAAGCCATTTTTAACGTACCAACGATAGTCGATGTACGCTTCACCATGCTTACCAATTGGATACTCAGTACTACCATGCAAGCCAAATCCATCATCACTATTATACATAGGTCTCGGAATCAAAGAAAAAAGGCTAAACTTCTGCTCACCCTTATCATGACGTAAGGACGCTGTATAAGAAGGTAAAGATAAAACCTTAAAGTTTTTAATGTAGAAAGACGGTTTTTTAATAATGACTTTATCGCCAGGATACACCTTGATATCTTGACCTTCTACACGATAATCTGGTGTATGTTTAAAGGCCATCGCATGTTTTGTGGTAACCATGCCTTTATCCATATGACCAGTTTCACCATCAAATGTAGCATTTTGCCCCTTCACATAGTAAGGATCATTCCAACCAAACGCTTGGTCAGCTGTAAAATGACGGTCACTAGTCCGATATGTCATATTTTGACCTGTAATATCCTTTGTTTTACCGCCATTTTCCAAAAAGCGATACCCACCAACAGTACGGTATTCTGTAGTTTTTGTATTACCTTCTATACGTGGTGCCATCAAGGTTTGATTACCTTGAGTCACTACTACATCACCTTGTGCATATACATCACCAGTGGACCCAGTATAGGACATTTTATCTGCATCAATACGAGTCGGCAATTGTTCTGTAGGTTGATCAGACTTTGCCTTTTCACCACGACGTACAACACGGATATTACTATTTTCAGGTGTAGATGCTTTAGAGATTTCTCCAAGATAGGATTGATCAACGCTATCCAATTGATCTTGATATACCGTGGTTGACTCCGTAGCGGCCCATACTGGTTGTGCTAAACAAAAAACACAAGCCGCTGCCAGCCATTGTACTTTACGTTTCCTCATGGTTACTAGAACTCCTCTTGCTTTAAGAATTTGTTAATTATTGATTACGCTTTACAACTACGATAGGTTGAGAAACATTTTCTACCGGTTCTTCTTGTTCTTCTACTGCTGCTGGTTCCTCTGTTGTTGTTTCATTTTCATCAACAGCCGCTTCATTAGTGTCTACAGTCTCTTCAGATTCATCGGCCGTATTAGGTACAGTTACTGCTTCAGCCAATTCATCATCACTGTGAGCCAAACCATCACCACCAATTACAAGACCTTGAATTGTAACAGAATCTTGAGGTTGTACATAAATAGTTGCACCAGCAGGGTATTCAATATTTTTACCCTTAACAAAGGCACCACCTACTAAGCCTACTGGTCCAAGTAAAACAGCACCAGCTACGGATGCACCAGCTGCTTTAACTTCACTGCGAGTTTTATCCTTAGCTTCTTTACCTTGTACTGCAGTAAATTCAGTACCATCAATAGCAGGGATTGTGTCAAATGTGATGTCTAATACACCATTACGACCAAAGGAACGAGCCTTTTTCAAGGATGTAATTGTACCAGATCCTACTGTACCTGCAGGTACCAATAACACATTGCCATCCATTACATTTTCAGCTACTGTGAAAGCAACAGTGTCGCCTTCATGGCTAGTTTTAGAAGAAACAGCGTCATTCAAGGTAACTTTGAAGACTTGGTTACCAGCTAATGTACCAACTTGGTTAGTAAGCGTTACATTGCTACCATATACTTTTGTTTTCAAAGAAATGATACGTTTTTGTAAAGAGCCGCTACCAATACGACCATTAACGCTACGTTCCATCTTTTCTACGCGATCTACAAGAGAACCTGCGTTAATGCTATTTTGATATGTATATTCAAGCGCATCCATTTCTTCGCGCAAAGAAATGTTTGTGCCACTACCTTCTACGGAGTTATAGAGGGAATCAACACGTTTGCTCAATGTAGCAGAATTGCCATTGAAACCAGTACCATACACGGTTTCATCAAGTTGATTAATGCGGTCCACTACAGCACCATCTTGTACTGCACCATATACAGTAGTTTCCAAAACATTTGTTTTCTCTGTAACTGTGCCAGGAGCAGCAAATGCAGTGCCTGAAATCAAGGATGCCATTAAAAGTGTAAGTACTTGCTTCTTCATAAATTCCTCCACAACGTATCTAATGTATAACTGTTATACAACAGAATAAGCACGGGCCTAAGACCGTGCTTATTCCCTGAGTCTACTATTTTATATGCTCAGTGGCCATTAAATTTTCAAATCGATAATCGCAGATACACCTACGCCTTGAACACGAGATGCACCAACTGGGTTTGTGCTATCAACAGGTACTAAACCTTTAACACGAACCATACCGTTAAAGCTACCTTCTACTTGAGCAACTGCTTTAACTTGTTCAATGCTAGATGCAGGACCAGTAACTTGAGCAGCACCGATATAACCTTTTGTACCAATACTGATAATAGGTACAACTTTAGTTGTATACTCTGTGCTTAAGTTATTTTGTTTCAATAATTTATTTAAGAAAGAGTCAATTTGAGGACCGAATTTATTGATAACAATACCGATACCACCAATTTTAGCTGCACCACCAAGAATACTGCTAAGGCCGCCAGCTTGAGTAGTCAAGATGCCACCGAATGCAGTTGTAGTTAAACAAATCCCTAGAACAGCTGTAATAATCTTCTTTTTCATAATAAGCCTCCTATAGATACTTATATTTTAACAAATTCTATACATAGATTCTAGTGAAAGTATAAGAACTTACACATAAAGATACTAGCATTGTATAAAAGTCCGATGAACAACCAATGAATTTTACACAACTTAATTTAATGCTACCATCACAAAGATTTAGTGTCAATATCAACTCTCAATCATACTCTATAGGCATAAAATAGTTCTTATCTTTACATACCCTTAGGACTTAAAGAAACTCAATTAGTTAATTAGCAGATACGAGGAACTTGATCTTCACCTAACAAATCGATTAAGCGAACACCACCAATAGCGGTTTGTAAACCAACCTTACCAATATTCTTGTCTAGTGTTCTCCCAATTAACACAGCTTCTTTGCCCTCTTCAAAGCCGTGAAGAATGGAGAGAACTTCTTCTGTAACGGATTGATCTACTACCAGTACAACCTTTCCTTCATTTGCTAAATATAATGGATCATATCCTAAAATATCACAAACAGACTGTACTTCAGCGTGAATTGGTATAGCCGCTTCTTCTACCTTAATACCAACTTGACTTTGGTCTGCAATTTCTTTTAAAACAGTACCTAAACCACCACGTGTAGGATCTCGCAATAGAGCCACTTGAGGCCCCACTTTATCAAGTACAGCATGAACCATGTTATTTAAAGGCGCACAGTCAGTTTTTAACGCATCAGATAAATCCAAGCCAAATCGTTGACCCATAACAGCAATAGAATGATCCCCAATAGCACCAGATAAGATAATATCCATTCCCGCTTTCACACGATGTGGACCAATATCAATCCCATCTGGGATCATGCCAATACCCGCTGTATTTATGTAGATTTTGTCTACCTCGCCCTTTTTAACAACCTTAGTGTCCCCTGTAACAATTTGTACATTTGCAGCTTTTGCCATATCTGACATAGTATGAAGTATTTCATCTAACTCATCAAAGGCCAAGCCTTCTTCTAAGATAAGGCCACAACTTAAATATTGTGGGACAGCACCATTCATAGCTAAATCATTCACAGTACCACATACAGCTAATTTACCAATATTTCCGCCAGGGAAAAACGTTGGTTGTACTACATAGGAATCTGTAGAGAACGCCATACGTCCTGCTGTAACGGGAAATTGAGCACCATCATGTAAAGGAGCCAATAAATCATTTGTAAAGTATTTCAAAATAAAACGCTCGGTCAATTCATGACTAAATCGACCGCCATTCCCATGGACTAAGCGAACTCGTTCCATATTAATCCTCCCACGTCGATCCACCACTGGAATAACCGTATTTATACCATGCTGCACAACTACCTTCTACAGATACCATGCAAGCACCAACAGGGTGGTCAGCAGTACAGCTTTTACCAAATAATGGACATTCACTTGGCTTAATAAGCCCTTGCAATACACGACCACATTGGCACCCTTTTGGATCAAGAGAAGGCTTTTCAAGCTGGATAGGTAATGCACGTTCCACATCATAGGCTGCATATGCATCCTTTAATCTTAAGCCAGAGTTTGGAATAACACCGATACCACGCCACGCATCATCACATACATCATATACTTCTTTGATCATCGCTTGCGCTACCGGATTCCCCTTCTGCATAACTACAGAATGATAGGTATTACCCACCACAAAATTACCGGTTTTACGTTGCTCTAAAATATTTGCTATAGCAGATAAAATCTCAAGTCCATCAAAGCCAGCAATACAAGACGGTATGTGATATTCTTCAGGTAAGAATCGGTATGGCTCTTCACCAATAATAACGCTTACATGACCTGGCAAAATAAATCCGTCAATATGACCTTCTTGTTTATCTAATAAAGCTCGTAATGCAGGAGGCACTAATTTATGAGATACAAGGAAGAAAACATTCTTCAGCCCTGCTGCATGAACTGCTTTTACAGTTGCACAAATAACGGCAATAGTCGTTTCAAAACCTATAGCCAGAAATACTATTTTCTTATCTGGGTATTTTTTACTAAGTTCTACCACCTCTAAAGGGGTATAAATGACATGAATATGGGCGCCCTTTGTTTGAGCCTCACTAAGACTGCTATAGCTACCAGGAACCTTTAACATATCCCCAAAGGTAGCAATAATAACATCATCCCGTTCAGCATAGGCTAACGCCTTATCCATATACGTTTGATCTGTTACACATACAGGACATCCTGGTCCACTTACAAGTTCAATGCCACTTGGCAATAATTGTCGAAGACCTTCACGGAAAATCGATACAGTATGTGTACCACAAACCTCCATAAGCCTTACGGTTTCCCCAGGCTCATGAAGGGCATTGATACGTTTTAATAACGCATCAGCACTGTTCTGCTTTTCCTGCAAAGTAAGCTTCTTCAAGTTCTTCTAGCTCCTTAAAGGCCTCTAATGTTTTTTGTGCCTCTTCTTCATCAACAATTTGTACAGCAAAACCCGCATGGACTAACAACCAGTCCCCTACCTTTGCTTCTGGTACGAGGAGTAAGCTGCAGTCACGGGTGGCACCTGTTAATTCAACAGTGCCAATAACATCATTCACAGCTACTAACTGTGCTGGTACAGCTAAGCACATACTATCTCCTTATATATTATATTAATAACAAATTCTATGAGTTTACTTTCGAGAAAGAAAACTCACCATATATAAATATTTCTAATATCATTGTATCACAATTGTAGTAATTATTAAGTGATACTAACTACAAGAATATATAACTATTTCTGATTGCCAATCCATAGTTGACCAAAGGCTATTCCGCCATCATTGGAAGGAACCGCTTCATTCATATACAAATCGCCTACATGCCAAGCGCGATATATCAGCTCTACTAATTTGCGATTTTGAAATACACCGCCAGAAATAGCCGCATCACTAACATTATAGCGCTCCATTAAATCCGCTGCGGTTTCACATAATGCGATAGCAACGGTTTTATGGAAAGATGCAGCAAGATGAGCCCTAGATTCACCATTAACTACACCATCCATAATGGATTGAACGGTAGGTGTAAAATCAAGAATTCGCCCATCATAGTTATAATCAAGCAATATTCCTTTTTCATCACCACATAGAGCCTCTAAGGCTATAGCAATTTGTGCATCATAGGTGTGGACCATACCAAGCCCTAAAAGAGAGCCAACCGCATCAAACAAACGACCACAACTCGTTGCTTGAACCATAGGCATCGTAGATTGTAATGCTTTATCTAATATGGCCCAACCTTTAGGCAATTCTTTCATCCAATCTTGGTAGATAGGTGGAACATCATCACCATAGTAATTTCGAATATACCATAAGGCTTGGCGCCATGGCTCGGAAACAGCTTTCTCTCCTCCCGGTAATGGCGCTTCATGGATATGAGCTAATCGTTGATATTTATCTCCCTTGCAAAGGAGAAATTCACCACCCCATACCGTTCCATCTGGTCCATATCCGGTACCATCCATGGCAATCCCCAGCACTGGACCTTCAAGATTGTGCTCTGCCATGACTGATGCAATATGAGCGTGATGATGTTGAACAGATATAACAGGAATCTGTGCGCTTTTACCAATGCGCTCTCCTAAGTGGGACGAGAAAAATTGAGGATGACTATCTACAATAATTTTCTCTGGTTGTATAGAAAACAATTCCTCATATCGGTCAATAGTCCACTCCAATGTGGCATGAGTTGATGCATTCTGTAGATCACCAATATGTGGTCCTACAAGAACTTCAGAACCTTTATTCACAGCAAAAGCATTTTTTAAATCACTACCCATGGCTAATATCGAAGTTTGCCCTGAAATTTCACAATGAATAGGTTCTGGTACATAGCCACGACTACGACGAATAAATCGAGGTTTCTTATGAATAACAGTTACAACAGAATCATCGAGAGGTGCATAAATTTTCCGATTGTGGACCAAAAAGTAATCAGCAACTGCCCCTAATTCTTCAAATGCTTGATTATCATCATATAAAACGGGATCACCACTACGATTGCCGCTCGTCATGACCCACGCCGCATCTGATGGTAATAGTACCTCATGCATCGGTGTATATGGTAACATTACGCCAAGCATATGATTATCTGGCGCTACATGGGTACTCAAATGAACTAAACTATGGTGATTTCTTTCTAATAATACGATAGGACGTTCCATTCCAGTCAAAATATCTAGTTCTACATCACTAAGATGGACTAGCTCGATTGCCGTATCTAGAGACCCCACCATAATTGCTAGTGGTTTATGTGGTCTGTTTTTACGCTTACGTAAGCGTTGGACCGCTACATCATTTCGAGCATCACAAACTAAATGATAGCCGCCAATCCCCTTTATAGCGATAATACTACCTTCGTTGATTAATTCACGGGTTGTATTCCATACATTTACTGTATCTACAACCGTACGATTAGGTTTATATAGAGTATAATGTGGCCCACAAAGAGAACACGCATTAGGTTCAGCACGATAACGACGCCCCTCTATATCCTCATATTCAGCCTTACAAGCTTCACACATAGGAAACTCATCCATCGTCGTTCGCTCACGATCATAAGGTAGAGATTTAATAATCGTATATCGTGGGCCACAATTTGTGCAATTAATAAAAGGATATTCTTTCCTACGCTTGTCCCGTTCTAGTTCTTTAAGACAGTCATCACATGGCGCTGTATCAGCACTAATAAACGTACTAACCTCTTCGCCTAATGGAGAGGGCTTCACAGAGAACTCAACTTCATTGTTTTGTATAGTAAGATGTTCTACCCGTTGACTTGTAATACGGCACAATCGAGGTTGGTCATCTTGAATCGCATCTAAAAACAACTGCAAATCACTAGTACAACCTTGTATCTCGACGTAAACACCTTGGCTATCATTATATACAAAACCTGTTAAACCTAGGGAATGTGCCCACATAGAAACAAGGGGCCGGAATCCGACCCCTTGAACTATACCGGTATAACGAATTCCCCAGCGTTCTATAGTTTGATTACTATTTTGTTTCATATAAACTCCTACTATAGACGGAGAATTAATGGCTATTAACCTAATGCTACAGGAATACTGCCATCAATGCCAGCTTGTTCTAACTCGGCTTGAATCATAATAGCGCATTCAATACGTTTCTTTTGTAAGCGGCAGCCAAATTCATAAGGTGTTTCTAAATCGCCACCTAATGTAATGTTGTTAGCATGACAACCACCAGAACAGAAGAATTTCGCCCAACATTCAGCACAAGTTGGTTTAGAGAATACATGTGTATTACGGAAATCTTTAGGAATTTCTGTATTTTGTAATCCATCATACACATTGCCAAGCACATATCCATCTTTACCTACGAATTGATGACATGGGTAAATATCGCCATTTGGTACGACTGCCATATATTCATGACCTGCCCCACAACCACGAAGGCGTTTAGCCATACATGGACCGCGATACAAATCCATACGGAAGTGGAAGAAGTTAAACTTCTCGCCCCAACCATCTAATTGACGTTGTAAATAAATATCTGCTAATTTTTCATATTCTTTTTCCAATACAGGCCAATCCTCTTCGCGAAGAACATAGTCCCCCTCTTCACCTACTACAGGCTCCATGGATAAATGTTCGAAGCCAAGATCAGACATAGCCATAACGTCTTTTGTAAAGTCCAAGTTTTTATGTGTATACGTACCACGTACGTAGTATTCAAGGCCATGGCGTTGTTTTACAGCATTGATAAGGTTTTTAGCAATATATTTGTAAGATTCCGCACCACTACCAGCTACAGGACGCATCGCATTATGTACAGATTCACGACCATCCAAAGATAATACAAGGCTCATCTTATGTTCGTTTACATAGTCGATTTTATCTTGTGTTAACAGCATGCCATTTGTAGTCAATGTAAGCTTGAAAATCTTATTGTGCTTTTCTTGAATGGATTCAATATATTCAACTGTTTGTTTAACAACATCCCAGTTCAATAAAGGTTCTCCACCAAAGAAGTCTATTTCACAATGTTGACGAGGGCCGCTCATTTTAATGAGGAAGTCCACTGCACGCTTCGCCACATCAAAACTCATTAATTCACGTTTTACACCGCCGTAATCACCTTGGCTAGCAAAACAGTATTTACATGCTAAATTACAATCATGAGCAATATTTAAGCATAATGCCTTAACAATAGGTTTTTCACCTACTACAAGTTTAAACTCTGTACTCATCGGAGCAAACAATTGCTCTGCTTTAATGAGCTCATCTAACTCATCCATAATCTCATCAAGTTCTACGGCATCTTCCTTAGCATCTAATGCAGCATGTACTGCATCGCGATTAGTGCCATCATATATGTCAAGAACTCTATCAATGAGTTCGTCGATAACGTGAATAATACCACTATTAACATCTAAGCAGTAATAGTTATCCTTCATCCGAAACTTATGGATCATTGGTTTTAATTCTAACATGGTACCTCCAATTATTATGTATGGTAAAAGTTCTACTATATAGAACTTTCTAGATAATTGTACCACATTTCCACGCTAAACGTTATGAAAAGAGTCATAAAGATATACCATACAAAGTATGTATTATACACATAAATAAAAAAGGCCCGCTAAGCGAGCCTCTTTATTATTTTTGTTTGCAAACTTGGTTACCAACTGTGCAGCTTGTTTTGCAAGCGGATTGGCAAGATGTTTGACATTCCCCACAACCGCCAGTTTTAGCAGTTTTTTGTAAGGATTCAGTGTTGATAGTACGAATACGTTTAGCCATGGTTATCCTCCTCAATACTTATCGAATGATATTTATTTTATCATATTTATGAAAAGCCTGTAAAATACTATTTAGTTATGTTTTCTTCTACAGGTTTTGTTTCATTTACTTCTACAGTTGCAGATTTATTTGTATTTACTGCACCTGTTGTTGCTGTAGTAGTTGTAACATCCTCAGATTTTGATTTCTTTGGCGTATCCTTACGTAATACCTTTCTCAATGCCATTGCAACTGGTGTTACGATAACAGCAGCAAACACTGCTTCTGGAATACCATGTGTAACAGATAAGAATACAATAGACCCTAATACTTGATCTGGGCTAAGATTCATTTTAACAGCAAACATGTCTGCATAAAGTAAGAAAATAAGTCCCATAACCATAATTGTATGGAATACGGTACCCATGAACGCAGACACGATAATGCGTGGACCTTGCGGTGCTTTCCATAATAGTAAATATACTAAATATGCTAATACCGGAAAAAGAATACGTGGTAGCACAGAAATAATTGGATTAATAAATAGAGGGGATAAAATATTAGGTGCTGTAATATTTTGCCACAAGCTATAGCAACCAAAGATGAAGCCTACAAAAGCACCCACTTTAGGTCCCTCTACAATAGCACCAATAAGTGTCGGTACATGCAAGGTAGTTACATTAAGAGGGCCTAATGGAATAATACCATAGCCAGAAACACCTAATGCAATAGTAATCCCCGCTAATAGACCAATAATTGTTAATTCTCGAATCGTAATGCCACTCTTCTTCTGCTTTTTGGTCTTTTTACGTTCAACTTGCTTCATTTTTTCATTGTCTTGGATTGATACAGTTGAGTTATCATCCACTGGACGTTCAATGTTGTTCATAGATCCTCCTTCGCTCTCATTCCTTACGGATATAAGTCGAAACTAGAAATTAAATACGTTCACGGCGTCGTGAAATTATACCACGTTCTACCAATGCGCCTATAATCACCGCTATACCTGTCATACCAGCTTCTAATAAAGCAGGAGTAACAAACACAAGCGGATTACCTTGATACGTTGGGAAAACGGTGGGAACTAAAGATACAATAAATTCTGGAATATAACCACCGTATAAAATATGGGCATTCATAGCAAGCCATAAAGCAGCGGTTAAAACAATGCGAAATAATCGTATACCTCTATATGCTATATCTCTTGGATATAAATAAAATACAAATACCAACAAAGATATAAGCAACAACACAAATTCTGCAAACAGTATATTCACATTCATTGATGATGCATACATGAAGTATACCATCGGATCCTGTAAATCAATATACAAAAGCGAACCAATGTATAAAAATGGGATTGGTATAGTATACCCGATTATATCAAGGGCTTCATCTACCATGCCCCATCGATGTTTTCGATCAAAAAACTTAGTTGCTAACAGACCACAAAGTTCAATGAGCACTTGAACGATAAAATACACCACGAATAGAAGCAATGCTGTTACAATTCCATTCTCTGTTGTAAAGCTAAATGGCGTATGAAGAAATGAAAATACTGTCCACCAAGCCCAACTATATGCATGATAGCCCATGCTCAATGGTAGGTCGTCGTTAAATTTAGCATTCTTAAGTCTACGCACCATGAGCGGTATTACAAGAGACAATACAGGGAATACTAATATAGGTAACGCTAATGCTCCACTCAAAGTAAGAACTGTCGTTACAGCACTTACAAATAAAGCACAAACAATAGTAAATAACCAGAAACTCTTATTCATTACGGCCTCCCACTAAGCGAGTAAGACCATACGCTAAGATCAAGCTAATAGTAACACCGATATACATAGCTACTAAGAAAGCTACATCTCGGCCTGCTGTAGGCCAGCCCCATAACATCGATAAATCTACACCGAGAAAAATACCTTTATAGCTAATGCCGTGGATTATAATCCAACTTACAACATAGGCAATACGGCTAATCGATTTACCATCTCCAAAGGTACTACTTTTAAATGATAAATATGCCCAAGGCATAATTAGGGATAAAAGCAAATACCATACAAGTGCTACCGTCGCACTCGATCCATTATGAATCATATACGCAATAATAGGAATTACTACGATAAATAGATTCAAGTAGATGGATCTTTTACAAATATCCATTAATGTGTTCATAAAGATCTCCTATGATATGTAATCTCTTTGTATTTTACAATAATCATAGATAAATGTCATCAAAAAAGAAAAACCTCCATATAGGTAAATGAATACCTTATATGGAGGTTTCTAATTAAGCTACTACAGAGTCAGCTGTTACATCAATTGTAGGAACAGCATCCTTTGGTTCTTCTTTTTTCAACAATGGAGTCATGCTTTCTAAGCCGATACCCAATGTGAATAGATTATGCAACCAAGCTGTTTGACTTGGCGGCATAATACCGAGTACGCCACCACCAACAAGAGCACCATTGAAACCAACGATACCATTGTAATTAGCTTTGATACGTTTCATCAATGCCATAGAAATACGGCGTAAATCTACAAGAGCTTGTAAGTTATCGGAAGAAATAGTAACATTTGCAATTTTTTGAGCGATTGGCGCGCCTTCATTCATAGCGATACCAACATGTGCTTCGGAAATTGCTGGAGAATCGTTAATACCATCCCCTACCATCATAACAGTATAGCCTTCAGCTTTTGCTTGTTTTACATAAGCTGCTTTATCTTCTGGCAATACTTCAGCATGCAATTCATCGATGCCGAGTTCGTCAGCTACGCGTTGTGCATTACGTTTAGAGTCGCCAGTCATCATGACAACCTTTTTAATGCCCAATGTATGTAAATCAGCTATAACTTGTTTTGCTTCCTCACGAACAGGGTCTTTAATACAAATAACCGCTGCTAGTGTACCTCCAATAGCGAGGTAAATATGGGAAGATGAATTTGGTAAATTATTGAACTTTTCTTGTTCATCTGCAGGAATCTTTGTTTTTTCATCATCAAAGATGTAGTGAGCACTACCAATGCGTACACGGTAGCGGCCAACTTTAGATGCAATACCATGAGCTACAACGTATTCTACGTCGGAGTGCATTTCCTTGTGAGGCAAGGAATGATCCTTAGCAGCACGTACAATTGCTTTTGCCATGGAATGAGGGAAATGTTCCTCAATACATGCAGCCAATTTTAACATTTCATCTGCATCATGACCATTAAATGGAATGATTTGTTCAAACTCAGGTTCTGCTTTTGTAAGAGTACCTGTTTTATCGAATACAATCATATCTGCTTGTGCAATTTGTTCTAAGAATTTACCACCTTTAACAGTGATACCGCGTTTAGATGCTTCTTGCATAGCGGAAAGTACTGCTAATGGAATGGATAATTTAAGAGCACAAGAGAAGTCAACCATTACGAAAGACAATGCTTTCATTACATTACGAGTCAACAAGTATGTTAAACCAGCACCAATAAAGCTAATTGGAACTAATTTATCAGCCATGCGGTATGCTTGTTGTTCCATACCGGATTTCATTTGTTCAGACTCTTCAATGAGGTTAACGATTTTTTCGTAACGAGATGTTTTGGATGTGCTACGTACTTCGACAATAGCTTTACCGTCTTCAACAACAGTACCAGCATATACAGAACTGTCTTGATCGCGACGAACCGCTTCTGGTTCACCAGTCATGGAGCTTTCATTAACAAGAACAACACCATCGATAACGACGCCATCCAATGGAATCACTTCGCCTTGGCGAATGATAATTTGATCGCCTGCAACAACTTCATTAACTGGCTTGCTCACTTCAATATCATCAACTAAAACCCATACTTTATCTACGTTTAAGGACATGCTTTGAGCAAGATTCAATACGGATTTACGGTGAGTCCATTCTTCTAAGATATCGCCAATACCTAATAGGTACATAACAGCGCCAGCTGTAGGATAATCTTTTTGAAGTAATGCAGCACCAATAGCTACACCATCAAGTACTTCGACAGTTAACTTACGTTGCCACAATGTTTTAATGGCTTTGCCGATAAATTTAATACCATCAAACCATGCCCATGCAGCTGCAATTGGTGCAGGCAACACTGCTTTTTTACCTAAGTAAAGTGCAGTGCGATTGATCATCATTTCACGGTATTTTTTATTTACCAAGCGTGGAGAATATTCGTTCAAAGCAGGTGCTTCGGACAAGTCTAAATCGCGTAGACCTAGCACTGCTTCACGCACAGCATCAACATCGCCAGTATGTTTAATGGCAACTTGATTGCTGCGAGTGTAGAAGGTTACATCTACAATTGCATCATTAAGGAGCAATGTATCCTCTACATAAGCTGCTTCAGCCTCTGTAAAACGATGACCTGTAACCTTAACATGCAAGCGATTTCTGAGTTTTTTTACTACAGAAAATTGTAACATATGTGCAATCCTCTAATTATTTGTTTTCTTCAAAGATTTCTTCGTTGCGTGCTTCGTTGATTTCTTGAGCTTCTGCCAATACGTCAGATGCGGATGCTTGTACTTTTTCAGCTGTTTCTAATACAGTTTCTTTAGCGCGAAGGCCAGCTGCTACGATACCAGCATATACTTTTTTAGCATCTTTAGAAGTTAAAACTTTAAGACCTACAGTACCCAATGCAAGACCTGCTGCGAATAAGTTAGCGTTTTTAAGATTTTTTTGATCGATGTTGAACATGATAATATTCCTTTCTACTAAATATGATAAAAAATTTAATTACTATATTTGAAAAGAGGAGCCATTATAGAGACCCCTCTTTCAAAATCAGAATTCGTATTAGCTTACTTAGCTGTACGTTTAATGCCTAGTGCCTTGTTGGAACCATCGCAGCTGCAGTTACCACCGCAACCAGAAGATTTCTTAGAGCTAGAATTGGAGCCACCGCCACCACAGCCGCAGCCACCTTTACCAGACATTTGTTTGTAAAATTTATTGCCGATATAAGCTATTGCTAATACAACTATGAGTCCTATAACAAGATTATCCATTATTATGCCTCTTTCTCAATATCTACTAAATTACAATATGTGTCTTAGTGATAAATAAGATAAAAGCAATATCTAAAGGATATTTCCCTTTTCTCATTATCATTTAACCACGAATATTGATAATTATCAAGTATTATTTTTAAATTACTTATAACAAAATCGCATTTTTTCTATTCATTTTTGTTCAAAGTATCTAAAAGTGGCTAAACTCTCCTATTTAGCGATTCTAGATTAGAAACCTAATGCGCGACCTATGTTATAGAAGATGAAACATGCAATCCAAGCAAATGTATTTTCATAGAAGAACATGAATGCAACCCATTTCCAAGAACCTGTTTCACGTTTGATAACGGCTAATGTTGCCAAACAAGGTGGGTAAATTAATACGAACAACATCATTGTTAATGCAATCAATGGTGAGAAGCTTGGATCATTTTGTAGGTAATCAGTCAATGGAGCTGGATTTTGATCATCACCACCAACAGCATAGACAGTACCTAATGTTGAGATAACAACCTCTTTAGCCGCCAAACCAGCTACTAATGATAGGCCCATTTTCCAATCAAACCCCAATGGTTCTAGCACTGGGTTGATAGCTTTACCAAAGGATGCTGCATAGGATTGTTCAATTTTTTCAGAAGCTTGTTCTTTATCAAGTTTGTCATTTTCAGCATCTAAGTTAGCACTGTTTTTATACATTGCCCATGCTGCTGGGAACAAGTCTTTATTTTCATCTTTAATATCATTGAATAATTCAGGTGCTTCAGAATCATCCTCTACTGCTACTTCAGGTTCATCTTCTCCTGCATTCTTAGCAGCATCTTCAGCATCTTTTACAGTAGATTTCATATCTTCTACAATTTTATCTACTGCCTCTTTTTGATCATCTGTAGTGATACCAAATTGAGCTAATGTAGCAGCATCTTTTACTTCATACTCTTGTGCAACTTGTTCTTTCACTGCATCATAATCTTTGGAGTATTCTACATCCATTGGATATGCAGTGATGAACCAAATCAAGATGGAAGCAGCCATAATGAAAGTACCGGCTTTAATGATGTACAATTTAGCACGTTCATACATGTGCATCCATGTAGCTTTCAATGTAGGCAAGTGATATGGAGGTAATTCCATTACAAATGGTTCAGCTTCACCAGCAAATAAGAACTTACGGAAGATTTTTGCAAAGATAATACCAAAGATGATACCCAAGAAGTATACAGAGAATACAACTAAAGTACTATCCCAACCATTTGGGAAGAACGCATTTGCAAATAAAATATACACTGGCAAGCGTGCAGAACAACTCATGAATGGTGTAATTAAGATAGTAACCATTCGATCCTTATAATTATCAAGGATACGAGCGCCCATTACAGATGGTACGGAACAACCGAAACCTAAAAGCAACGGAATAAAGGATTTACCATGCAAACCACAAGCGCGCATTACACGGTCAATAACGAAGGCTGCACGAGCCATATAACCAGTATCTTCCAAGAAGGAAATACCAAGGAATAGCAAAAGAATTAATGGTAAGAAAGATAGTACGGCACCTACGCCGGCAATAATACCATCAGATACGAGTGACTGTAATTGGCCCTCTGGAATAGTCTGAACCGCATAAGCTTGTAATGCAGCGAAACCATCCTCGATCCAACCTTGAGGAATACCACCAACGAAGTTAACGAACGCAAACAATAAGTACATAACAACCATGAAGATTGGTAAGCCCCAAATTCGATGCGTTAAGATTTTGTCATACCGGTCAGAGCGTGTTTCCAATTGAGTTGGCGCTTGTGTTAAACATGTATTATATACTTCTACTGCAAAGCGGTGACGATATTCTTGGAAGACAATATCAAGATCAACTTGATCTTTGATTTCTTCACGAATCGCTTCAGCCTTTTGAATAACAGCTTCCGTATTATCAAAGCGCATAACTTTGCCAATAACGTCAGCATCTTTTTCTAACAACTTAACAGCAATCCAACGAAGTGGATATGTAACAGTGCCTGCTTGTTTTAGCAATTCTACAAGCTCACTAATTTTGCCTTCTAACAAATCACCATAGTTAATTGTTACACCAGGAGCTTTTTGAGAAGCAGCTACACTAATTGTTGCTGCTAACAAGTCTTTTGTACCAATGTTTGTACGACCTACTGTGCTAACAATTGTAGCCCCTGTCATTTCTGCCATTTTTTTTAGGTCGTATTTGATGCCCATTTCTTCAGCAACGTCAGCCATGTTTAGAGCAATAACCATTGGCTTTTCAAGTTCCAATAATTGTGCTGCTAAATATAAGTTACGTTCCAAGTTAGATGCATCAAGAACGTTAACGATTACATCTGGGTTATCATTTACGATAACATTACGCGCTACTAACTCATCCAAGGAACGTGCAGTTAAGCTATATGTACCTGGTAAGTCAATAAACAATAACTCATGGCCATCAAATTTCGTATGGCCTTCCTTTTTTTCTACTGTAACGCCGGCATAGTTACCAACGTGTTGCTTCGCCCCTGTGATATTGTTAAACATTGTAGTTTTACCACAGTTAGGGTTACCTGCTAAGGCAATGCGAATTTGCCCATTTTCTGCCATGTGAACCTCCTATTGAACCTCTACATCAATCATGCCAGCTTCGCTTGTACGAAGTGCTAATTCAAAGTTTTTAACTTTAACTTCTACTGGATCACCCAAAGGAGCAAACTTCATAACATGAATTTTTGTACCTTTAACAAGGCCCATGTCAATCAGACGATGTTTAACATTGCCACTGCCATGTAGAGCAACAATAAGACCAGACTCACCTGGTTTCATGTCTTTTAACTTTTTGATAGCCATACGACACCTCCTAATTATTGTACCTAACAACCTCATATTAAACACACCAAATAATAATGCGTATTAATATCTTAAATTATTATATCAAACTAAATATTAATTTCAACAATTATTATCATTTTTATGGTAATTTCCTATCTCATATATATATTTTTTTCTCATATTAAATATGCGAATTATTTTATCATTAATCAAAACAAACCCTATAGGGTATAGCTTTTTATGAACTAACACAAATCATAATTGCCCCACCAAATAAGAAGCACTACTAAGATTATCATTATTAATAATTTAATCATTCTCAATTAAATATTAAAATTTTATTTAAACATAAATACTTTAATGTTTTTATTCTCATAAACATACATATATTTCGTTATTTCTCAATATATTATCATTTAAATATACCAACATACACTTTCTTTATGGCAACTTAATTTCCCATCTAATAATAATCAATATAAATAACAATTCATTTTATTTGCCCCTACTATATGCATAAGGTATAATTAATATAATATGTATTATAGAAAGGACGATCCATGAAAGCTTTTAAATCTCTAGGTGTTTGCGATGAGCTCATCCAAGCCCTTCAAAAACAAGGTATCAAGGAGCCAACTCCAATTCAAGAACAAGCCATTCCTGTCGTATTTAAAGGGAATGATATTATAGCAAAAGCTCAAACAGGCACAGGCAAAACATTAGCCTTCTTACTGCCGATTCTGCAACGTGTTCACACCGATGTGCATCAAGAACAAGTGCTCATCATTGCACCTACCCGTGAGCTTGTAAAACAAATCTCCGATGAGGCAAAAGAAATAGGTGCTATTTTAAATGTAGATATACTCCCTCTCATCGGTGGTAAAACGATTGAAGCACAATTACAACAATTAGGACGCCGTCCGCAAGTTATCTTAGGTACGCCTGGTCGCCTATTAGACCATGCTAAACGTGGCTCACTTCACTTAGATTGTATCCGTCGTGTCGTACTCGATGAAGCGGACCAAATGCTTCATATGGGTTTCTTACCAGACATTGAAAACCTCATTAGCCAAACAGATGCAAACAGACAACTTCTATTATTCTCTGCAACGATTCCTGATAAAATTAGAAATCTTGCAAAAGCGTATATGTCTAAACCGGCTTCTGTAACAGCTGAAGGTAAACATGTTACACTTGAATCAATCGATCAACGCGTATACATGATGAACCCAGAAGAAAAAACGCAACGTCTCATCAAAATGATCGAAGAAGACAACCCATTCTTAGCAATTGTGTTCTGTAATAAGCGTGAAGGTGCTGTTCGTTTATCCTATGAGTTAACTGCAGCAGGTCTAAATATTGCTGAAATGCATGGCGATTTAACACAAGGTCGACGCACTCAAATATTACGCGATTTCGCAAAAGCTAAAACACAAATCTTAGTGGCGACAGATATTGCAGCTCGCGGCATCGATATCGAAGGCATTACACATGTTTATAACTACGACGTACCACGCGACGTAGATTACTATATCCACCGTATTGGCCGTACTGGTCGTGCAGGCAACTCTGGCGTAGCTGTTACATTTGCTACTCCGCAAGATGAATCTTGGTTACGTCGTATTGAGCGCGCCATCCAAGCAACCCTTACTAAATACACTAAAGATGGACAAATTAAGACTAAAGGTAATGCAAGTGCGGCACCTAAACGTGCAAAGTCATCTGGCAAACCTAAGATTACTAGTTCCTATCAATCTACAAAGGCTAAAGCTCATAAAGCTCGTGGCCATAAAGGCGCTAATACACGCCAACGCCGTACATCCACATCACAAACAGGACGACGCGGTAAACGTAGATAATACAAAAGACGCGTACAGATTATCTGTACGCGTCTTTTTATTTTGTAAACTAAATTATACTCATATTCTTTTTATCAATATATAGCTATTATTATATACCTACATACAATAAAATATAGTCCTTATTGTTTATTGGCATAAATACTGGGTACACCATTCACATCGGAGCATTGTGTCTTGCATTGAGATCGATTACTACAAACCCAGTTAATACGTCCTCTCGCCTCTTGCTTAATAAAATACCCTTCTTTACATCGCGGGCATTTATATTGCTTATCTTCGTCAGACACAGTGATATTACTTTCACCCTTTGAAGTATCCCCCTCAACAGGTTGTGTATGTTTGCAAGCCGGATAATTGGTACAGCCTAAAAAAGCACCGAATTTACCATTACGCTGTTGCATTCTGCCCTTATTACACTTAGGACAGACCGGCAAAGAAGATAGATCTACATCAGAATTATCCATTGGACGTTTCCGATTTTGATTCGTTATGGTACGAACTACATTGGGCATCATCTGACCAGAGTTTACCTGTTTATCAAAGCCAAGCTTATCGATCAATAATTGCAAAAACTTAACTTGATCAGATAAGAAGGAATCTAAGGTATCCTCCCCTTCACTCATGAGGGCCAAGCGTTCTTCCCAAACAGCCGTTTCATCAGGATATAACAATTCATCAGGTAACGCATCTACTAAAAGATAGCCCGTTTCCGTAGGTGATAGGACTTGCTTCTTACCAGATGTTTTCATAAACCCACGACTGATGAGTTCGTCAATAATATTAGCACGAGTCGCTTCTGTACCAATACCAGAAACCGCCTTTAATTGCTTTTTCAAATCTTCATTTTTTACAAACTTATGAATTTCCTTCATTGCTTGTAACAACGTAGACGGTGTAAAGCGAGAAGGCGGCTTAGTTTGCTTCGCCTCTACAGAGGAATCCGTGTAAAGCACAGAATCATTCTTCTTCACAGTAGGCAAATGATCTGTTTCTTCAATAGCCTCTTTTTTAGAATCCGTTTCTGCGCCACGTTCATCAGTTAAATCAGGTTCATCATTATCTGTCATAGATCTAGACTTTTGCCGTTTATAAAGTAATTTCCAGCCTTCGTCTATAACTACACGGCCATTAGCAACAAAGTCTTCTTCACATTGCTCCACAACGATTTTAGTTTGTTCATAAATGTGCTCTCCATAAAATTGAGCAATATAGGCCTGACTTATAAGGAAGTAAATATTGCGTTCCTCTCGAGACAAGCTATTCATATTACACGCTACAGTCGTAGGGATAATAGCATGATGGGCTGTAATTTTCTTTTCATTCCAAGCGCGGCTCTTAATGGAGCGGTCTGCATCGGTAGCCCACTGTGCTAATCTTTCATCTCCTGCATTCTGTAAATTATTGAGAATTGCATTGCGGTCACCATATTGATTTGGTGGTAAATATTCACAATCAGAACGAGGGTACGTAGTCAATTTCTTTTCGTATAGTTTCTGTGCTGTATCAAGTACAGTTTGCGGATCATAGGAAAAAGCTTTACCAGCTAATACCTGTAAAGATGATAGAGACAATGGTAAACGCTGTACATCTTTCTTTTTAGATTTTGTAACAGCTTTAATAACTCCATCGGGACCAGTCTGTAAGCGCTCAACTAATTCATCGGCTATGGCTTTATTAATAAGGCGTCCATCTGGGTCAAGCCCCTTTTGTTCGTCTGTAGGCTGCCACGTAGCCCAGAATACACCATTCGGATGATTATATAAAACCTTTAACGTAAAATAATCGACCGGTTTAAATGCCGCTAGTTCTCGCTCTCTGCGCACAACAAGGGCTAATGTTGGAGTCTTAACACGACCGATAGGTAATGTTACTTTATTACCTTTATATCGTTCAGATAAGGTATAGGCACGAGATAAATTCATGCCAATAAGCCAGTCTGCACGTGCTCTAGCCAATGCAGATTGATATAGATTGTGAAAATCTTTATTATCCCGTAGATCATTTAAAGCGGCACGAACAGATTTTTCGTCCAATGCATTTAGCAAGATACGTTGTACAGGTTTTGTATTTCCTACATAATATAATACTTCATCAACCAACAATTGCCCTTCCCTGTCCGGGTCACCTGCGTTGACGATAATGTCCGCTTTACCAATCAATTCTTTTACAGTCTCAAACTGTTGACGACTACTATCCGTAACGAGTAATTTCCACTCATCAGGCACAATAGGTAAATCTTGAGGGCGCCAGCGGATATATTTATCATCATAATCACCAGGTTCTGCTTGATGTAATACGTGACCTACAACCCAAGTCACTACATCATCACCTTGGATAAAATAGCCATTCCGTTTTTGGATATTCTTGTTTTCTGGCAAGCATTTACTAATTTCGCGAGCCATGGATGGCTTTTCCGCAATAAATAACCTCATGGTCCCCCTCCTTAACATAAAATAACGGCTATTCCCCAAGCCGCTCTTTGAAATCTCATTATACTACAATTTAGTGGTCATAACTACCAAAATCATGTATAATTTTAAAGATATGAATGGTGTGAAGATGATATATTAAAATAAAACATTCACAAACGAAACAATAGAGGTGAACTATGACATTTTTAGAAGAAGTGCAACGTCGTCGTACGTTTGCTATCATATCTCACCCGGATGCGGGTAAAACTACATTAACAGAAAAATTACTTTTATACGGTGGTGCCATTCACTTAGCGGGGTCCGTTAAGTCTCGCAAAACGGCAAAACACGCCGTATCTGACTGGATGGAGATCGAAAAACAACGTGGTATCTCTGTAACGAGTTCCGTATTGCAATTTGACTACGATGGCTGTCGTGTCAATATCCTCGATACCCCTGGTCACCAAGACTTCTCTGAAGATACATACCGTACATTAATGGCTGCCGATAGCGCTGTCATGCTTATCGACGTTGCAAAAGGTGTCGAAGCACAAACGAAAAAACTATTTGCCGTATCTAAAGAACGCGGTATTCCTATCTTTACCTTTGTAAATAAAATTGACCATTTCGGTCGCAGCCCATTTGACTTGATGGAAGAAATCGAAAACGTTCTTGGCATTCGTACATGCCCTATGAACTGGCCAATTGGTATCAACGGTGAATACAAAGGCGTATACGATAGAGAACACGAAACTATCGAGCTCTTCGCAAAAGACGAAACACATGGTCAAGAAAAGCTAGCCTCTGAAAAAGGTGCTTTGACTGATCCTCGTATGAAAGAATTATTAGGTGACGATGTATATCAAGCATTGCTTGATGATATCGAATTATTAGACGTTGCTGGCGATCCATTCGATTTTGATAAAGTTCGTGCAGGCGAATTAACGCCAATGTTCTTCGGTTCTGCTATGACTAACTTTGGGGTAAAACCATTCTTAGAAAAATTCTTAGAACTAGCTCCATCCCCTGCTCCACGACAAGCCGTGGAAGAAATGGTGCAACCTACGAGCGAAGACTTCTCCGCTTTAGTATTTAAAATTCAAGCGAATATGGACCCTAATCACCATGACCGCATCGTATTTATGCGTATCTGCTCTGGTAAATTCGAAAAGGGTATGTCCGTATTGCATCGCCAATCTAACAAAACGATTCGCTTGTCTCAGCCTCAACAATTCTTGGCTACCGAACGTACCATCGTAGAAGATGCATATCCCGGTGATATTATCGGTGTCTTCGATGCTGGCACAATGGGCGTAGGTGATACACTATGTGCACAAAAACACAAGGTAACATTTGGTGACTTCCCTGTGTTCCCACCAGAATTCTTCGCCCGCGTATCTCCAAAAGATACTATGAAGCGTAAGCAATTCCAAAAAGGCATGACACAATTGGCTCAAGAAGGTGCAGTTCAAATCTTTGAACAACCAGGTGCCCTCGACTCCTTCGTAGTTGGTGCCGTAGGTATGCTTCAATTTGAAGTTTTAGAATACCGTTTAAAAAATGAATATGGTGTTGATTTATTAAATAATACATTGCCATACAGTGTTGCCCGTTGGATTGATGGTGAAGTAGATATTGCGTCTTTAAAAGGTGTAGATAATGCGATGATTGTTAAGGATAATCGCGATCGTACTGTAGTGCTTATCTCCAATGAATGGCAAATGGGTTGGGTTCAAGAGCGTAATCCTGATGTTACATTCTTAACAACCCCAAAACTTCATCACGAACTATAGTATTGGCATTTATAGCTTATCTTTCTAAATCTATACTTCGCACTTCTAAATGCGAGATGTACTATGTAGCAGACAGTGGCTTAACTGCAAACCTCAATAGTTAAGCACACTATAAATCCTCAGATAATAACAACTGGAATATATTTCTCAATATATAAAAATTAGAAATATATTCCAGTTTATTTTTTTATAATAGGCAGGAAAATCACAGAATTTAGTCGAATACATATAGTATGATTATGTAGAGAAGTGATTTATACTATTACTTTCTCGTATTTTTGTATATAATATAAATATATTATAAATAGATATATATCTAATATAGATATATAAAACCTAATGGTTTTACTGTTGTTGTGAGTGTTGAAAATAAATAATATATAATTATTATGCCTTATATATTCTATAGTTTTTTTCGACCATTCATGATACCATAAAATATAAGTTTTATTTTTTATTTTAAAGGAGTGATTTTATGCCACTTATTGACTTAGCGTTAGTCAACGATGTATGGACCTTGAAACTGTCCATGATTCAAACTGTAGGCCTCGCTGTAATCACGTTATTCATTGGTACTTGGATTAACAAGCATTCCAAGTTCTTACAACGTATGTGTATGCCTGCACCAGCTGTAGGGGCTTTGCCATTTGCATTCTTAACTGCCATTCTTTCTTACTACAAGATTTTGAACATTACCTTTGAAGGTTCCCTACAAACATTCTTAATGCTTGCCTTCTTTACCACTATCGGTTTGATGGCTTCTTTGAAAGTCCTCAAAAAAGGCGGTATCTTCATTATCTTCTTCTTCCTCGCTTGTGCAGTATGGATTGTTGTACAAAATACAGCAGGTATTATGATTGCTAAAGCTTTAGGTATTGAACCAATCATCGGTATTATGGCTGGTTCCGTATCCATGATTGGTGGTCTTGGTACTGCTGGCGCCTTCGGCCCATATTACGAACAATTGCTTGGTATCCCTGGTACAGCATCAGCAGCGGTTGCAGCCGCAACATTCGGCATGGTAGCTGGTACAATTCTCGGTGCTCCTGTAGGTGAACGCATTATTAAAATGCACAAAGTTAAAACACCTTACGAAAATCCTGAGTTAATGGAAGATGAAGGCATCGACATGATCGAAGATCACGTTGAAAGTGGTGGCAAACAATTTAATTCTCAAGACCTTTTAACAATCTGTATGTGGATTGGCCTTGCATTAGGTATCGGTACTATCGTAAGTGCTGGTTTGTCTATCTTAACTCCACTACCTGCGTACATCGGCGCAATGATTTGTGCAGCTGTAATCCGTAACTTTGGTGATTTCACAAAAGCTTACAAAATCAACGATGCAGCTCTTGATGCAGTATCCAATGTAGCATTATCTCTATTCGTAACTATGGCTATCAATAGCTTGAAACTAGTTCAATTAATCGATCTTGCTTTACCACTTATTACAATCTTAGTTGCACAAATGGTACTTATCTGTGTATTTGCATACCTTATCTACTTCCTATTTGGTCGCAACTACGATGCAGTTATGCTTGGTTCTGGTGCCATCGGCTTCGGCTTAGGCGCTACACCAAATGCATTGGTTAATATGTTATCCTTAGCAAGTAAACATGGTCCATCCCCTCGTGCATGGCTTGTAGTTTCCTTGGTAGGTGCATTCTTAATCGACTTTGCTAATGCTTTCCTAATTACAACAATGGCTGGCATTCTTTACTAAAAAAAAGGACCCATTCGGGTCCTTTTTTTATGAAAAGAGCTTATTAGAATGATATGTTATCAATCTAATAAGCTCTTTTTAGGGTTATAGGACAAAACGTGTTGGTTTTATAGGCGATGGAGCCAGTAAATTACTGGCTCCATCGCTATTTTAAGTT